>NZ_SDIG01000029.1:0-56770 GCF_004122755.1 Streptomyces sp. TM32 | reverse complement strand
GTCGTCATCACCGCCGACCGCGCCCAGGCCGCGGCCGTCCACCAACTGGGCTATACACTTCGCCGGTTGCCCGCCCCTGCTCCCCGTCCCCGATCGAGGTTCCTCCCCCATGAACTCACGCCAGCGCCGCGGAGCGATCCTGCTGCTCCTGTCGGTTCTCTGTGCGATCGGCGCGTTCATCGGCGTGCTGTCGGTGATCAAGAACGTCGAGTCCAAGGTCGGTCCCGAGAAGACGGCGTACCGGCTGAAGACGGATGTCGCCGCCTATAAAGCGCTGGATCCTGGGCAGTTCGAAAAGGTGACGATGCCGCAGCGATGGCTGCCGCCCACCGCCGTGACCGACCTGGACGAGGTCAGCGGCAAGATTGCCGTGACCCCGCTGAAGAAGGGGTCGCTGCTGCAGGACGACATGATCGTCGAGCGGCCCGCGCTGCAGGCCGGGCAGCAGGAGATCGCCATCATGATCGACGCCGCGACCGGAGTGGCCGGCAAGATCAATCCGGGGGCGCGGGTGAACATCTACGCCACCTTCGAGGGCAAGCGCCCCGAGGACAAGCCGGTCTCCAAGGTCATCGTGGCCGGCGCCCAGGTCATCGACGTCGGCAAGCTGACGCCCCTGGAGAGCAAGGACCCGGGCGACACCACCGCGGGCCGGCAGGCCGGCGAGGCGGTCCCGATCACCTTCGCGCTCGACACCCGGGACGCCCAACGGGTCGCCTACGCCGAGTCCTTCGCCACCCATGTGCGGCTCGCGCTGCTCGCCCCCGGCAGCGAGACCGCCATCCCGCCCGGCCAGCGCACGTACACCCTCGACGGCGACAAGTGACCCGGAGCCCCTGGTGACCATCCGCATCCTTTCGGCCATCGGCGACCCGGACGCCGCACGAGCGGTCTCCTCGCTGCTCCACCAGCTGCCGGACGCCGAGCCCGCGCCCGCGGTCGCCGACTCCGCCGCGCTCCTCGACGCGCTGGCCCGGGCCGCCGCCCAGGGGGAGGGGACACCGTCCGCCGGCGGGCCGTCGGCCGTCGAGGCGCTCCCCGAGGTCGTGGTCGTCCACGAGCGGATCGGCCCGGCGCCGGCGCTGGAGCTGATCCGGGAGGTGGCGCTGCGCTTTCCCGCCGTCGGCGTGGTGCTGATCACCGCGGACGCCGGGCCGGCGCTGTTCTCCGCGGCGATGGACGCCGGGGCCCGTGGTGTCGTCGGACTGCCGCTCGGCTACGAGGAGCTGGCCGCCCGGGTGCAGGCTGCCGCCCAGTGGGCGGCCGGCGTACGGGTGCACCTGGGGGGCGGCGCGGAGGCGGCGCCCGGGCCGGCCGGCACGCTGGTGACCGTGACGGGGGCCAAGGGCGGGGTCGGCACCACCGTCACCGCCGTGCAACTCGCCCTGGCCGCCCGGTCCGCGGGCCGCAGCGTCGCGCTGGTGGACCTGGATCTGCAGTCCGGCGATGTGGCCTCCTACCTGGACGTGCAGTTCCGCCGCTCGGTCGTCGACCTGGCCGGCATCCAGGACATCTCCGTACGGGTCCTCCAGGACGCGGTGCACGACCACCACACCGGTCTGGGACTGCTGCTGGCGCCCGAGGAGGGCGAGCGCGGCGAGGAGGTCGACGACCGGGCGGCCCGGCAGATCCTCGGCGCGCTGCGCTCCCGCTACGAGGTCGTGCTGGTCGACTGCGGCTCCCAGATGCAGTCCGCGAATGCCGCGGCCGTCGAACTCGCCGAGACGGCGCTGCTGGTGACCACCCCGGACGTGGTGGCCGTACGGGCCGCCAAGCGCCTGGTGCGGCTGTGGGACCGGCTACAGATCCGCAAGGCGGAGGACACCACGACCGTGGTCAACCGCCTCACCCGCAACACCGAGATCCAGCCGCCGCTGGTCGCCAAGGCCACCGGCACCCAGGTCGCCCGGACCCATGTACCGGCCGCCTTCAAGGAGCTCCAGCCCTGTGTGGACGCGGGCCGGATGCAGGACCTCGACAACCGGTCGACGGTCAAGCAGGCGCTGTGCGCCCTGGCCGCCGAACTCGCGTTGGTCGAGTCGCCGGCCGCCCGGCAGGGCCGCGGCAGCCACCGGGCGCGTCCGACGCTGACCGGGCGCAAGCGCAAGGCCATAGCGCCGGGGGCGGCTTCCGGTCCCGGGACCGTTCCGGGTCCGGCATCAGGGCCGGCTTCGGGGACCGGCTCGGGGTCCGGCGGCCGGTTCGCCGGCCGCCGCGGTCCCGCGGCGACGGGCGGTACGGGGCCGTTCGACCCGGCCGGTCCGTACGAGGAGGGCTGAGCGGTGCGGCGCCCGCTGGGCGGCGACGACCGGGGGCAGGTCTCCGTGGAATTCCTCGGCATGCTCCCGCTGATCCTGCTGGTCCTCGCGCTGCTGTGGCAGCTGGTGCTGGTCGGCTACGCGTACACGCTCGCCGCCCACTCCGCCGACCGGGGCGCGCGGGCCGGCACCGCCACCGAGGGCGGTGGCGACGGCGCCTGCCGTGCCGCCGCCGAGCACGAACTGCCCAGCTCCTGGCGGGGCGGTGCCAGCATCTCCTGCGGCGCCGAGGCAGGCGTGTGGAAGGCGACGGTCCACCTCACGGTCCCGGTGCTCTTCCCCGGCGCGGGCACCTTCCCGTGGCCGGCCGAGGGCTCGGCCGGCGCCGCGCAGGAGGTCCCCGGGTGAGCGCCGTACGTCTGCCCGCCCGGCTCCGTGGCCCGGCCCGGCTCCGGGGTCTCGCCCGGCTCCGTGGTCCCGGCCGCGACCGGGGCCAGGTCTCCCTCGAATTCCTCGGCTTCCTGCCGATCCTGCTGGTCGTCGGGCTGGCCGTGGTCCAGCTCGGGCTGGCGGCGTTCGTCGTCCAGCAGGCCGGTACGGGGGCCCGTGCCGCGGCCCGTACCGCCTCGATGGACGAGGCCGACCACCCGGCCGACCCGCAGGCCGCCGGCCGGGCCGCGATGAGCGACTGGGTCAAGGCGGCGATCACCGTGGGCGGCGACGGCGGCGGTGCGGTCCGCGCGACGGTGCGGGTCACCATCCCCTCGATCATCCCCGGCGTCGACGACTTCGGCACCGCCCGCCGCAGCGCCACCATGCCCCGCCCGCAGGAACCCGGCGCCCTCGGCCTCGGGCCCTGTCGTCACATTCCCGCCTGCCCCGCGGCGTCTGGCACGCACGCTCGCCGCGTTGTCGGGCTCGCCCCGATACGCCCAGTATCGGGGCGACCCTCCGCCTTGCGATCGCACGCACCAGACGCCGCGGGGCCCGCCCTTCGGGCGAACGACGGGAATGTGACGACAGGGCCCTGCGCCGCCCCGCGCACGTACGAAGGAGCAGCCCCGCGATGAGCCTGAAAGCCCGGATCGTCGCACCCGAACCGGCCGGTGAGGCGCGCGAGGACAGCCATATGGTGGCCCTCTACCGCGCCAAGCTGCTGGAGGAGATCGACCTCGCCGAGATGTCCTCGCTGGCCGCGGCCGAGCGCCGCTCGCGGCTGGAGCGCGTACTGGGCCACATCATCAGCCGCGAGGGCCCGGTGCTCTCCACCGCCGAACGCGCCCAGCTCATCCGCCGGGTGGTCGACGAGGCGCTCGGCCTCGGGGTGCTGGAGCCGCTCCTCGAAGACGCCTCGATCACCGAGATCATGGTCAACGGCCCGGACCAGGTCTACGTCGAGCGCTCCGGCCGGGTCGAGCTGCTGCCCGTCCGCTTCGCCTCGCACGAGCAGCTGATGCAGACCATCGAGCGCATCGTCTCGACCGTCAACCGCCGGGTCGACGAGTCGAATCCGATGGTCGACGCCCGGCTGCCGTCCGGCGAACGCGTCAACGTCATCATCCCGCCGCTCGCCCTGAACGGCGCCACCCTCACCATCCGCCGCTTCCCCCGCGCCTACACCCTCGCCGAACTCATCGGCATGGGCACGCTCGACGAGCAGATGCTGATGCTGCTGGCGGGGCTGGTGCGGGCCAAGTTCAACGTGGTGGTCTCCGGGGCCACGGGCGCGGGGAAGACCACGCTCCTCAACGCCCTCTCCGGCCTGATCCCCGACGGCGAGCGGATCATCACCGTCGAGGACGCCGCCGAACTCCAGCTCCAGCAGTCGCATGTGATCCGCCTGGAGTCCCGGCCGCCCAACGTGGAGGGCAAAGGCCGGATCACCATCCGCGACCTGGTCCGCAACTCCCTGCGGATGCGCCCCGACCGCATCATCGTCGGCGAGGTGCGCGGCGGCGAGACCCTCGACATGCTCCAGGCGATGTCCACCGGCCACGACGGCTCGCTCGCCACCGTCCACGCCAACAGCGCCGAGGACGCCCTGATGCGGCTGCAGACCCTGGCCTCCATGTCGGACGTCAAGATCCCCTTCGAGGCGCTGCGGGACCAGATCAACAGCGCCGTCGACTGCATCGTCCAGCTCTCCCGGCACGCCGACGGCTCCCGCCGGATCAGCGAGATCGCCCTGCTCGACTCCCGCGGCCACGAGGACTACCGGATCGCGTCGGTCTGCCGCTTCGACGCCGAACCGATGGGCGCGGACCGCATCGTGCACGGGCGGTTCCGCTACTTCCCGCTGCCGCGCCGGGTCGCCGAGCGCCTCTTCATGGCGAGCGAACCCACCCCGCCCGCCTTCGGCGTGGCGGCCACCGACGACCAACTCGCCACCCGGAAGGCCACCTCATGACCGGCTGGGCCCCGACCACTGCCGCCGGGGGGCCGACCGCGGCCTCCATGAACCCCCTCGCCCTGCTCGCCATCGGGGCCACGCTGCTGTGCGGGCTGCTGGCGATCGCCGGCGTCCGGACGTACGCGGCCGGGCGCGCCCAGCGGCAGGCCGTCGTCGACCGGCTCGCCGACGAGCGGGCGCTGCCGACGGGCGGACGCCGCCGCCGCTTCCCGTCCGTCGACCGCACCCTGCGCGCCACCCGCTTCGGCCGCCGCCTCGAACTGCGGCTGGCCGCCACCGGCCTGGACGTCACCCCCGGCGAGTTCTTCGTCGCCATGCTCGGCGCGGTGGCCGTCCTCTGGGTGGTCGCGCAGGCCACCCTCGCCCCCTTCTTCGGCCCGATCGCCGCCCTGGTCGCCGTCTGGGCGGCCTTCGCCTTCCTCAACTGGCAGCGGCAGAAGCGCATCGAGAAGTTCATCAACCAGCTGCCCGAACTCTCCCGGATCCTCGCCAACGCCACCCAGGCCGGGCTGGCGCTGCGTACGGCGCTGGGCATGGCCGCCGAGGAGCTGGAGGCGCCGGCCGGCGAGGAGCTGGCCAAGGTCTCCGACAAGCTCGCCGTCGGCCACTCCATCGACGAGGCCCTCGGCGAGCTGGCCGAACGCCTCCCCTCCCGCGAACTCGTCGTCCTGGTCACCACCCTGGTGCTCTCCAACCGGGCCGGCGGCACCGTCGTCGGCTCGCTGCGCAACCTCACCACGACCCTGGAGGAGCGCAAGGAGACCCGCCGTGAGGTCCGCACCCAGCTCTCCCAGGTCGTGGTCACCGCCTACGTCGTGCCGCTGCTCGGCATCGGCACCCTGCTGCTGATGAACCGGATCGCGCCCGGTGCCATCGACCGGATGACCTCCTCCTTCCTCGGCCAGCTCGCGGTCGTGGTGGCCTTCGCCCTCTACGGCCTCGGGTTCTTCTTCATCCGCCGCCTCTCCAAGATCGACGTCTAGGTATCGCCATGGGAATCGGAATCCTGCTGGGCCTCGCCTTCGCCCTCTCCGTCGTGGGTGTCTGCTGCGGTGTCGCGCTCTACCGCCGGGAGGCCCGGCTGCCGCCCGACCTGGCGCTGTCCCTGGAGGTCGGCGCCACCCGCACCACGGTCGTCGGGTCGGCGGTGGACCGCGCCGGGATGCGCTGGGCACCCCTGGTGCTGCGGCTGATGGGCGACCGGCGCACCGCCCGGATCCGCCGCCGGATCGATCTGGCGGGCAATCCGGGCGGGCTGACCGTCGACCGCTATGCGGCCCGCCGCGCCGTCTACGGGGCCCTCGGCTTCTTCGGCGCGCTGGTGATGTTCCTGCGCGGTCAGCCGCTGCTCGGGATCCTGATGGTGCTCTTCGGTCTCTTCTGGACCGAGGTCGGCATCTGGTCCGCGATCCGGCAGCGCCGGGACACCATCGAACGCACTCTTCCGGACTTTCTGGACGTGCTGGCCGTCGTGGTCAGCGCCGGCCTGAGCTTCCGTCAGGCCCTGGACCGGGTCGCCGAGCGCTACGAAGGCCCGTGGGCCGATGAACTCAGGATCACGCTGCGCCAGATGGACATGGGCGTCAGCCGGCGTGCGGCCTTCGAGGAACTGCGCAAACGCAACGACTCCGAACAGGTCGCCCAGTTCGTCACCGCGCTCCAGCAGGGCGAGGAGCTGGGCTCGCCGATCGTCGACACCCTGATCCAGATCGCCAACGACATGCGCCGCACCGACGCCCAGAACGCCCGGCGCCGGGCCGCCCGCGCGGTCCCCAAGGCCACCATGGTCGTCACCACCTTCATGGTCCCGGCCACGATGATCCTGCTCATCGCGGGCTTCTTCCTGGGCTCGGGCACCAACTTCGGCTCACTGGTGGGCAAGTGACCGCGGGCCGGGCCCGGGCCCCGTCGGCGCTCCTCGGCGCGGCCCTCCTCTCCCGTGACGCCTTCCGCGACTGCCGCTCCATCGGGCCGTCCTTGCGGATGCACATCTCCGCGTGGGCGGCGCCGGCCGCCCGACTCGCCGCGCCGCTGGTGTGCGCCGTCCTGCGCCGGGGCGCACTCCGGGGCGGCTGGGCCGCCGCCGGGCCCCGCGCCCGGCCGGATGAGTGTGGTTCCCGCCTCGCTTCTCTTCAACTCCTTCGCACCAGCAACGAGTTGTGTCACAGTGGGTGGGCTTACGGTTGCGCGCGCACTATGGTGCGATCGGGCCGTACGGTCCACATGGGCAGCCCACATGGGCAGGGCAACGGGCGGTGTCCCGGAGGGGGAACGGGGGTGGACGGGGTGCAATCGAGTGGCCAAAATGTGCCGTTGGATCCGCCCGCCGCATCCCCGAGCGAGGACGGGGTACGGAAGCCCTGTTCCGGGAACGCGGATCCGGCGTACTTTTCTGGTGTCACGCGCGTGCCCGAACGCGCCGGCACCACGGGGGCAGACCAGCCGGACCAGAGCGGTCCGGCCGCCCATGGAGGGGAACACGATGGCGAAGCGGTTTTTGGGGAACGACCGGGGACAGACCTCGATCGAGTACCTCGGCATCATCGCGGTGGTGGTCGCGATCGTCCTGGTCCTGTCGACCACGGACTTCGGCAGCCAGATCGCGAACGCCATCGCCAACAAGATTTCCGACGTCGTCGGTATTTAAGCCGCGCCGGCGCCACCGCCGTGAGGGCCCCCCTCACCCGCCGCGGCCGGCGCGACGCCGGGCAGGCCTTTCCCGTCTACATCGTCGTGGTCGGGGGCCTGCTCTTTCTCGCGCTCGCCTTCTTCGCCGTCGGACAGGCGGCGGCCAGCCGCAACGGTGCGCAGACCGCCGCCGACGCGGCCGCGCTCGCCGCCGGTCAGAAATACCGTGACCTGCTGACCAAGAGCCTGCTCGACGGCCTGCGCGACGGGAGTTACGCGACCGACCCGGCCGCCTGGAAGGACCTGCTGAACGGGCGCGGCGCCCCCTCCCCGGCCGCCTGCGAGAGCGCGGACTGGTTCGCCGGACGCAACGGCGCCGACCTCTCCGGCCCCGGCTGTGTCCCGGACTCCTGGCCCACCTCGTTCGCCGTCACGGTCACCACCCGCAAGGCCGTGGGGAATTCGGTCATTCCGATGACCCGCAGCACCCATGCGCAGTCCAGGGCGACGTCCGTCGTCGGCCCCCGCTGCACCCTCGCCACGCCCGCGGACGACGGCGGCGGTCCGGGAGGCGGAGGCGGCACGGACGACGAAGGGGGCACGGACGACAAGGGCGGCAAGGGCAAGGACGGCCCCGGGCACGCCCCCGTCGAACTGCTCTGCGACGGCAAGCGCTGGGCCCTCGACCCCGACCACCTCAAGGACCTCCCGGAAGCCGCCGACCTCTTCTCCGTACGCCTCGCCCATTGACCGGCCGCACCCGCACGTGACCACCGAGCCACGAAACGACCAGACGACGATCAAAGGAATCGCATCCATGAGCATTCGGCGCACCACGAAGGCCGCCAGAGGAGCGGTCGTCCTGGCCGGCGCTGTCGGCCTGGCTCTCGTCGTGGCCGGCTGCGGTGGTGGCGGCGACGGCGGCGGTGCGAAGGCGGAGGACGGCAACAAGCCGCCGGCCCGCAGCTCCGCCCCCAAGGACGGCGGCCCCGGCAGCCCGGCCGCCGACTCCGCCAAGGTGATCGGTGAGATGAAGGGGCCGGACGGCGTGGTGGTCACGCTGCACTCCGTGGTCCGGGACTCCGGCGGCTTCGTCACCGTCAACGGCACGGTCGCCAATCACGGCAACCGCCCCTTCAACGCCATCAACTGGCGCTCCAACGAGACCGAGCTGCGCTCCCGCTCCTCGATCTCCGGGGCCACCCTCGTCGACAAGGCGGGCAAGAAACGGTATCTGGTGCTGCGTGACACCAACGGCGAATGCCTGTGCACCACCGGCCTCAGCGGTCTGATGCCGGGCGCCAGCCGCCCGATCTTCGCGCAGTTCCCGGCGCCTCCCGCCAAGGTCACCGAGGTCGACTTCCAGTTGCCGACCATGCCGCCCGCCAGTGTGCAGATCACGGACTGAGCGGGCACCGATGACCGCGACCCAGATGCCCCGACGCCGCCGGGCGCCGCGCGGCGCCGTCACCGCAGCCGCCGTCGCGCTGCTGCTGGTCACGCCGCTGACCGCGCCCGCCGCCCAGGCCGACCCGCCGGGTGTGACCGAGGACTCCGCTCCGCCCGTGCACATCGACCCCAGCGACCCCGATCTGCGGATGGTCCAGGGCGCCAAGCTCGCCCCGTCCAAGGTCCTCAACATCAAGTCCATCGTCGAGAGCGACGACGGCTCCGAGCGCCGCCAGGACACCAACGACAACGTGACTTTCGCGCTCCAGGCCGAGGTCCTCTTCGACAAGGACAGCGCCGACCTGTCCTCGGACGCGGTGTCCCGGATCGAAACCATCGCCGCGGAGATCAAGAAGCAGCACGCCACCAGCCTGCGGGTGTTCGGCTTCACCGACAATCTCGGCTCGGCGAGCCACGGCCTGGTGCTGTCCAAGCGGCGCGCCACGGCGGTGCAGGAGGAGTTGGCCAAGGACCTCGGCCCGTCCGTCGGCTTCCAGATCCGCGGCTACGGCGAGCAGTACCCCATCGCCGACAACACCACCGAGGAAGGCCGCAAGAAGAACCGCCGGGTCGAGGTCAGCTTCCCGCGCGCGTCATGACGGGGGCCGGCCCGAGGGGGCAGGGCCGGGAAAGCCCTGGGCTCCGGGCCGCCGGTGCACGGCGGCGCCCGGCTGCGGTGCCCGCTCCGGCGCGCTCAGCCGGCGGGCTCGACGCCGAGCCGGAGTCCGGGCCGCAGGCCCCAGCGCGCCATCGCACCGGCCTCCGCCTCCAGGACGTGCCGCGCGCGGAGCCGGGGGCGGCCCAGCCGGCCCGGGCGCATGGTGCGGACGGCCAGCACGGTGAAGTCCCGGCTCAGATAGGCGACATCGATCGCAAACCGCATCCGGAAGGTGTGCACCCCGCTCGCCGGGGTGAGCAGCAGCGCCCCCTCGATGCCGTCGCGGCCCAGCAGACCGCGGGCACGGGCGCGGTAGGAGGCCGCGATCTCCACCGGAACGCCCCCCTGTGCGCCCACCAGCATTCCCGGACCGTTCTTCCAGCGCGCCATGCACAGCGTTCTATCAGTTCGCACGCCCCGGGGTTCGGCCCGCGAGGACCGGGGGCCTGTCCGAGGGGGCAGGGTCGGACACGCCCTAAGGTCGGCCCGTGGCACTGATGTTGATCGTTCTCGCCGCCGCCTACGGGGCCGCGGCCGGGCTGCTCCTCCCGCGGCCGGCCCACCGGATGGCCGTCGAGCCCGAGGAGGAGTGGCGTGCGGTCTGTCCCGGGGGGCACGCGATCACGGGGCCGGCCCGGGGCTGGCTGGGGCGCGGGCACTGCCGGGACTGCGGGGCGTACGGGCCGGGCGTACTGCCGACGGCGACGGTCACCGCGCTGGCGTGTGCGGCCCTGGCGGCGGCCACCGGACCACGGCCGGAACTCGTCGCCTGGCTGCTGATGGCACCGCTCGCGGTGCTGCTGACCGCCGTCGACCGACGGGTGCGGCGCCTCCCGGACGTGCTGACGCTGCCGCTGGCCGTGGTGGGCGCGGGGGCGCTGGGGCTCGCGGCCCGGCTCACGGGGGAGACCGGGGCCTGGCGGCGGGCGCTGCTGGGCGGTCTGCTGCTCGGTGCCTGCTACCTCCTGCTCTATGCCGTCAATCCCCGGGGGATCGGGCTGGGGGACGTCAAGCTGGCGGTCGGGCTGGGCGTCGCCCTTGGGTGGTACGGCTGGCGCACCCTGGTCGCCGGCGGTGCGGCCGGGGTGCTGAGCGGGGCGCTCTACGGCGCCGGGCTGCTGCTCTTCCGGCGCGGCGCGCGGGACACGGCCGTGCCGCTCGGACCTTTCATGATCTTCGGTGCGTTCTGCGGCCTGCTCCTGGGGGCCGCCGCGACCGCCGCCTGACCGCGCCGCACCCGCGCCGGAGCGCCGCCGGCACCCGCGCACGGGAGGACCGGGTCCGTACGCCTGCACACCCGCGAGCCACGCCGCGGCGCGCGCCGGTGCACACAGCACCCCGCCCGCGGGGTTATGGTGGAACCCCCCCCTCGGGCCGGTCCGTATCCCCCCCACGGACCGGCCCGCTTTTTGTTGCCCGGGCAGGCCGCAGCAGGCAGGCGGCGTGCGGAGCCCGTGGTGCACGGGCCGAGGGGTCACTACCGCCGGGCCCAGATGTTCACGCCGTCCGTCGTCCTGGCGAATTCGTCGATCTCGGCCAGCTCGGCGTCCGTGATCCGGGGGGCGTTCAGGGCCGCGATATTGGCCTCCAGCTGGGCGACGCTGCTGGCACCGATCAGCGCGGAGGTCATCCGCTCGTCGCGCAGCACCCAGCCCAGGGCGAGCTGGGCCAGCGACTGGCCGCGGCGGGCGGCGATGTCGTTCAGGCCGCGGAGCCGGCGGACCACGTCGTCGGAGAGCAGGCCCGGGTCCAGGGACTTGCCCTGGGAGGCGCGCGAGCCCTCGGGGATGCCGTGCAGATAGGTGTCCGTCAGCAGGCCCTGCGCCAGTGGCGCAAAGGAGATGCAGCCCATGCCCTCGGCTTCGAGGGTGTCCAGCAGCAGGTCGTCCTCGGTCCAACGGTTGATCATCGAGTACGAGGGCTGGTGGATCAGCGGCGGTACGCCCATGGAGCGCAGGATTCCGGCCGCCTCACGGGTCTGCTCGGCGTTGTACGAGGAGATACCGGCATAGAGCGCCTTGCCCTGCTGGACGGCGGACGCCAGCGCACCCATCGTCTCTTCCAGCGGAGTCTCGGGATCGAAGCGGTGCGAGTAGAAGATATCGACGTAATCGACGCCCATCCGCCGCAGCGACGCATCCAGCGACGAGAGGAGATATTTCCGCGAACCCCATTCGCCGTAGGGACCCGGATGCATCAGATATCCGGCCTTCGTCGAGAGAATCATCTCGTCGCGGTAGTGGCGGAAGTCCTGCGCGAAGATCTTCCCGAAGTTCAGCTCGGCGGACCCGGGCGGCGGACCGTAGTTGTTGGCCAGGTCGAAGTGGGTGACGCCCAGGTCGAAGGCGCGGCGCAGGATGGCGCGCTGGGAGCTCAGGGTGCGGTCGTCACCGAAGTTGTGCCAGAGTCCAAGGGAGATAGCGGGGAGTTTGAGTCCGCTGCGACCCGTTCGACGGTAGTTCATCGAGTCGTAGCGGGATTCCGCCGCGTGATAGTTGGTGCCAGTCATGCTCATCTCCCTATCACGTACTTGTGACCACCTGATTGGGCTGCCGAGACAGCCGAGAAGTAAAGTTGCTCCCTTGAGGCGACGGGGGTGACCGCCATTGGTACGGAGGGGTTGGACCACACATGCTGCGATCTTCCGGGATGCGCATCCCTTATCCGCCCGCACTGCGCAAACTGGTCTATCGGTTGTATGCGCGCAGGGTGGAGGGTCGCCTGGATCACACCCAGGTGCCCAAGCACATCGGCGTCATTCTGGACGGCAACCGGCGCTGGGCGCGGGCCGACGGCCGGACCACCGAGCAGGGCCACCAGGCGGGCGCGGACAAGATCAGTGAGCTGCTCGGCTGGTGCGAGGAGACCGATGTCGAGGTCGTCACGCTCTGGCTGCTGTCGACGGACAATCTCGACCGGCCCGAGGCCGAGCTGAAGCCGCTGCTGGGCATCATCGAGAACACCGTCCGTGGGCTGGCCGCCGACGGCCGCTGGCGGGTGCACCACGTCGGCAACCGCGATCTGCTGCCCACCGCCACCCAGCGGGTGCTCAAGGAGTCCGAGCAGGCCACCGCGGACAACAAGGGCGTGCTGGTGAACGTCGCGGTCGGCTACGGCGGCCGGCAGGAGATCGCCGACGCGGTGCGCTCCCTGCTGCTGGAACACGCCGCGCGTGGCACCTCCTTCGAGCAGCTCGCCGAGATCGTCGACATCGACCTGATCTCCGAGCACCTCTACACCCGCGGCCAGCCCGACCCGGACCTGGTCATCCGCACCAGCGGTGAGCAGCGGCTGTCGGGCTTCATGCTGTGGCAGAGCGCCCATTCGGAGTACTACTTCTGCGAAGTCTTCTGGCCGGCGTTCCGGAAGGTCGACTTCCTGCGCGCGCTGCGCGACTACGCGGCCCGGCACCGCCGCTACGGCTTCTAGGGCCGGTCCGACGGGTCAGGGCCGGGAAAGCCCTGGGTGCGCCGTTCCGGTGCCTGACTGACGGGAGCGCGGACTGGGCCGTTCGAGTCCTCTCTCACTTTCGTCCCGTATGACCCTTACGTCCCGCTATATCCGTAGGACGTCCCCCGCCCCGCCGGTCCCACGAACCCCCGGCGGGGCCCCTTCTGACACGGCATTCCCCTGACGTGGCCCCGTTCGTGCGCCGGCCGCCCCGGTGGGCAGGTGTCACCAAAGGTTCACCGGCCGTGCGTCATATGCCGTGGCATGGCTCCGGGCGTTCGAGGGAATATCCCTTCCAGATCGGCGTCCGGAACAAGCCATCGGGCGTCGCATCTCAGTGGACGGCATGGAGTCGTCCGCCCGGGAGGCCCTTTGCACATCACGGAGGTCCGTGCGCACCGCACGGTCGACGCGGAGGGCCGGCGCTCGGCCCGCGCAAGGTGGTCCGAGCCCGGTCCGGTCACGAGATGGCCGGGGGTCCTGGGGACGCCGTCCAGCGGTAGCTGGCGGCGCGGTCGTCCCAGGAGCACACCGCCCCGCGACGCCGTCGCACCCCGACCTCATCCGAGGGGGTTCCTCCCACCGTGGTGAACAGCAAACAGCGCCGTGACAACGACCGGCGCACCTATGTCCTCGACACCAGTGTCCTGCTGGCGGATCCAGGCGCCATGTCCCGCTTCGACGAGCACGAGGTCGTGCTGCCGGTCGTCGTGGTCACGGAACTGGAGGCCAAGAGACACCATCCGGAGCTCGGCTACTTCGCGCGGCAGGCGCTGCGTCTGCTGGACGAGTACCGGGTGCAGTTCGGGAGGCTGGACGCGCCCATCCCCATCGGGGACCTGGGTGGGACGCTCCGGGTCGAGCTGAACCACTCCGACCCGGGGATCCTGCCCGCGGGCTTCCGGCTCGGCGACAACGACTCGCGGATCCTCGCGGTGGCGCGCAATCTCCAGGCCGAGGGGTACGACGTCACGGTCGTCTCCAAGGATCTGCCGCTGCGCATCAAGGCGTCCTCGGTCGGGCTGCTGGCCGAGGAGTACCGTGCCGAGCTGGCGATCACCGACTCCGGCTGGACGGGGATGGCCGAACTGACCCTGTCCGCGGAACAGGTCGACGAGCTGTTCGCCGCCGAGACCGCCCAGGTGCCGGAAGTGTCCGAACTGCCGGTGCATACCGGACTTGTGCTGCAGTCCGAGCGCGGCAAGGCGCTCGGGCGGGTCACCTCCGACGGCGGGATCCGGCTGGTACGGGGCGACCGGGAGGCCTTCGGCATCCACGGCCGCAGCGCCGAGCAGCGGATCGCGCTGGACCTGCTGCTCGACCCGGACGTCGGGATCGTCTCGATGGGCGGGCGGGCCGGTACGGGCAAGTCGGCGCTGGCGCTGTGTGCGGGCCTGGAGGCCGTATTGGAGCGTCGGCAGCACCGCAAGGTGATGGTGTTCCGCCCGCTGTACGCCGTCGGCGGGCAGGAGCTGGGCTATCTGCCGGGCAGCGAGGCGGAGAAGATGAGCCCCTGGGCCCAGGCCGTCTTCGACACCCTGTCCGCGGTGACCACCAAGGACGTCATCGAAGAGGTGGTGGGGCGCGGCATGTTGGAGGTGCTGCCGCTGACCCACATCCGGGGGCGGTCGCTGCACGACGCGTTCGTCATCGTGGACGAGGCCCAGTCACTGGAACGGAACGTCCTTTTGACGGTTCTGTCCCGTATCGGCGCCAACTCCCGGGTGGTGCTGACCCATGACGTCGCCCAGCGCGACAACCTCCGGGTCGGGCGGTACGACGGCGTGGTGGCCGTGGTGGAGAAGCTGAAGGGGCATCCGCTGTTCGCCCACGTCACGCTGAACCGCTCGGAGCGCTCGCCGATCGCGGCGCTGGTGACCGAAATGCTGGAGGACGGCAGGATCTGACCCGTTGTGAACAGGGCGCCGCCCGGCGAAGCGAAGGAGCTTAGCCGGGCGGCGCCGCGCTGTGCACGGTTATCCGAAAATACTTGACGGTAAACGGGGTGTGAGCTTTCACACCCAGCGGGGAATTGATTCCCGGCGTGCCGTTCGGGCAGAGTCTGGGTCCTGTCAGGCCCCGCATACGGCACCCAACACCCCCAGCGGTGTAGAACGATCGAACTTCATAGCGCGTCGCCGTATGCCGCCCGAGCACCACGCGGACCCCGAGGGGGACGTACCGGGCCAGTGCCTCCCGTGACCAGCCGGTCCCACCCGCTCAACCGGGTCCGGAACAAGGGGAGACCAGCGCCAGGGGCACGATTGCGTCCGCGAGGTCACCTATGCGGGCGACGCTGGAAGGAAAACGTGTGAGCCGGATCTCGGTCCGGGGATTCGCCGTGGCATCCGCCACCGCGGTCACCACCGTCGGCGCCGTGGTCGGCGTCGCTGCAGGCAACGAGGCGCCCTCGGTCGGCAACACCGAGGCGGCCGCTGCCGACGCGACGATCGCCGACATCCCCGCAGGCGCTCAGGCACAGGTGCAGACGGCTTCCCTGACGCAGCAGGCGGACGACCAGTCCACCCAGGCGGATGCGGCAGCCCTCAAGTCTGCGCAGGAGTCGGCTCGCAAGGCCGCCGCTGAGACCGCGAAGAGCAAGAAGGACGCCGCGGACGAGGCGAAGGCCAAGAAGGACGCCGACGCCCGCAAGAAGAAGGAGCTGGCCGCGTCCCGCTCCTCCTCCCGCGGGGACCTGGGCGACCTGGTCGGCAAGAGCTCGTACACCATTGCCGAGACGCAGGCCATCGCGCGCCAGATGATGGCCGGCGACCAGTTCCAGTGCTTCAGCAACATCGTGGACCACGAGTCCGGCTGGAACTACAAGGCCACCAACGCCGGCTCGGGCGCCTACGGTCTGGTCCAGGCGCTGCCCGGCTCCAAGATGTCGTCGGCCGGCTCCGACTGGCAGACGAACCCGGCCACCCAGATCAAGTGGGGCCTGAACTACATGAACGACCGCTACGGCAGCCCCTGTGGCGCCTGGTCGTTCTGGCAGGCCAACAGCTGGTACTAGACCGGCCGGCCCACCTCCGCACCTCCGAAACCCCCGAACGCGGCAGCGTCGGGGGTTTCGTGCGTCCGGCACGGGTAACGTCGTGCCCGTCAAGGTGTGGCGTGCGGGAGGGGAAGAGGAAGGCACATGTCCAGATTGCCTCAGTGGGTCGGTGGCCTCGGCGCCGGTCTGACGCGGCTCTCGCAGCGGCTGGAGCAGCAGCGCCGGCTTGCCGAAGCCGCGGCGGTTGCCGACGACCCGGAAGAGCTGAGGCGTGCCGGGCACGCGGACGCCCCTGCGGCCGACGGCCCGGCAGACGGAGGTCCGGCGCGCGAGGGCGCGCTGGGCACGCTCACCGTTCCCCGTACCCAGCTGCCGGAAGCGACGGACGGGGTGCCGCACCCCGCGGCCGAGCTCGCGCCGTCCGCCGACCCGCCCGCACCGCCGGACACCGTTCCCCCGCCGCCCGCCTATGCCCCGGCCGTCGCGGCGCGCCCCGATCCGGTCGACGCGGTGCCGTGGGGCGTACGGGTCGCCGCCGAGGCGGGCTGGCGGCTGCTGGTGCTGGCCGCCACGCTCTGGGTGCTCGCCCGGGTCATCACCACCATCGAACTGGTCGTGCTGGCCTTCATCGCGGCGACGCTGATCACCGCACTGCTGCAGCCCACGGTGGGGTGGCTGCGCCGGCGCGGGCTGCCGCGCGGGCCGGCCACCGCGCTGACCTTCATCGGCGGGTTCGTCGTGATGGGCCTGGTCGGATGGTTCGTGGTCTGGCAGGTCCAGGACAACATCGACTCGGTGTCCAGCCGCATCCAGGAGGGCATCACCGAGCTCAAGGGCTGGCTGCTGAAGAGCCCGTTCCATGTGACCGAGTCTCAGATCAACCACATCGCCAAGAACCTCCAGGACGCGATCGGCGCCAACACCGAGGCGATCACCTCGGTCGGCCTGGAGGGCGTCACCGTCGTCCTGGAGGTCTTCACCGGCATCCTGCTGGCGATGTTCACCACGCTCTTCCTGCTCTATGACGGCCGCCGGATCTGGAACTGGCTGCTCAAGCTGGTCCCGAGCGCGGCCCGGGAGGGCGTGGCGGGCGCCGGGCCGCGGGCCTGGCGGACGCTGACCGCCTATGTGCGCGGCACGGTCGTGGTCGCCCTGATCGACGCCATTTTCATCGGCATCGGGCTGTATTTCCTCAATGTGCCGCTGGCCGTTCCGCTCGCCGTCTTCATCTTCCTGTTCGCGTTCATCCCGCTGGTCGGTGCGGTGGTCTCGGGGGCGCTGGCGTGTGTGATCGCCCTGGTGGCCAACGGGGTGTTCACCGCGCTGATGGTGCTGGCGGTCGTGCTGGCCGTGCAGCAGATCGAGGGCCATGTCCTCCAGCCGTTCATCCTGGGCCGGGCGGTGCGGGTCCACCCGCTCGCGGTGATCCTCTCGGTCGCCGCGGGCGGGCTGATCGCGGGCATCGGCGGTGCGGTCGTCGCGGTCCCGCTGGTGGCGGTCATCAATACGGCGGTCGGCTACCTCCGTTCCTACTCCAGGGAGCAGGCGCTGCGGATGTCGGTGGCTCCGCGCGGTGCCACGGCGCTCGCCCTCGCACCGACCCCGCCCCCGGCGCCGCAACCGTCCCCGGAGGGGCGGGAGTAGCCCGCCGCGCGCGCAGCACGGAACCCCGCAGACCTGACGTCTGCGGGGTTCCGTGCTGCGTGTGTCGCGCGCGGCGGAGTTACTCGGCGAGCGCGGCCTCGGCGTCCAGGGTGGCGCCGACGGCCTGCAGGACGGACGCGATCTTCACGGCCTCCTGGATCGTCTCGCGGTCCACCCCGGCCTTACGGAGCACCTGCTCGTGCGAGTCCAGGCACATGCCGCAGCCGTTGATGGCCGAGACGGCCAGCGACCACAGCTCGAAGTCGACCTTGTCCACGCCCGGGTTGCCGATGACGTTCATCCGCAGCCCGGCCCGCAGGGTGCCGTACTCCGGGTCCGACAGCAGGTGCCGGGTCCGGTAGAAGACGTTGTTCATCGCCATGATGGCGGCCGCCGACTTGGCGGCGGTGTACGCCTCGGCGGAGAGGTTGGCCTTGGCCTCCGGCTCCAGCTCGCGCAGCACCTTCGGCGAGCGCGAGGCGATCGCGCAGGCCAGGACGGTGCCCCACAGCTGCTGCTGCGGCAGGTCGCTGTTGCCGATGACCGAACCGAGGTTCAGCTTGAGGTCCTTGGCGTAGTCCGGTACGGCGGACTTCAGCTCGTCGAGAGCCATGTCGGATCAGCCTCCAGTTCGCTGGTGGAGAGTCACTCGCCCGAGAGCAGCGCGACCGGGTCGAGGGTGTCGTCGCCCTTGGACCAGTTGCAGGGGCACAGCTCGTCGGTCTGCAGGGCGTCGAGGACCCGCAGGACCTCCTTGGGGTTACGGCCCACGGAGCCGGCGGTCACCATGGTGAACTGGATCTCGTTGTTCTGGTCGACGATGAAGACGGCGCGCTGCGCGAAGCCGTCCTCGCCCTCGATGCCCAGGTCGCGCATGAGCTCGTGCTTGGAGTCGGCGAGCATCGGGAAGGGCAGGTCGGTCAGGTCCGGGTGGTCCTTGCGCCAGGCGTGGTGCACGAACTCGGAGTCGCCGGAGAAGCCGAGGACCTGGGCGTCACGGTCGGCGAACTCGTCGTTCAGCTTGCCGAACGCGGCGATCTCGGTGGGGCACACGAAGGTGAAGTCCTTGGGCCACGCAAAGACGATCTTCCACTTGCCCTCGTAGGTCTTGTGGTTGATCTGCTCGAACTCCTGGCCCTTCTCCAGCGAGACGCAGGCGGTCAGGTCGAACTCGGGGAACTTGTCACCGACAGTGAGCACGTACTCTCCTTGTTGCGCAGAAAGTCCCTTTTGGGGGCTTTCCTTGAGGCTTGGACGGGTCTCACAGTGCCACAGGAGGCATTGATCAGTGAAATAGCTAGACTGGTTGATGTTGATCGGAGGTGGTTATCAGTGGCTTCGCCGGCGAGTCAGGGCGGGCGGCCCCGCCAGCCCAGCCTGGCCCAGCTGCGGGCGTTCGCGGCGGTGGCCGAGCATCTGCATTTCCGCGAGGCGGCGGCCGAGATCGGGATGAGCCAGCCCGCGCTGTCCGGGGCGGTCTCCGCGTTGGAGGAGACCCTCGGCGTGCAGCTGCTGGAGCGTACGACGCGCAGGGTGCTGTTGTCGCCCGCGGGGGAGCGGGTGGCCGCGCGGGCCCGTGTGGTCCTGGAGGCCGTCGGGGATCTGCTGGAGGAGGCGGAGGCGGCCCGCGCGCCGTTCACGGGGGTGCTGCGGCTCGGCGTCATCCCGACCGTCGCACCGTATCTGCTGCCGGCCGTGCTGCGGCTGGTCCATGACGCCTATCCCGCGCTGGACCTCCAGGTGCACGAGGAGCAGACCGCCTCCCTCCTGGAGGGCCTGGCCCAGGGGCGGCTCGACCTGCTGCTGCTCGCCGTGCCCCTCGGGGTGCCCCAGGTCACCGAACTCCCACTGTTCGACGAGGACTTCGTCCTGGTGGCCCCCAAGGAGCACTGGCTCGGCGGCCGCGGCGACATCCCGCGCCAGGCCCTGAAGGAGCTGGATCTGCTGCTGCTCGACGAGGGCCACTGCCTGCGCGATCAGGCCCTGGACATCTGCCGGGAGGCCGGACGGGACGAGAACACCCCCGTGACGACCAGTGCGGCGGGCCTGTCCACCCTGGTGCAGCTGGTGGCCGGCGGCCTCGGGGTGACCCTGCTGCCGCGCACCGCGCTCCGGGTCGAGACCGACCGCAACGACCAGCTCACCACCGGGTACTTCGCGGACCCGGCGCCGTCGCGGACCATCGCGCTGGCCATGCGGACCGGCGCGGCACGCCAGGACGAGTTCGAGGAGTTCGCCCGCGCCCTGCGGGGCGCCCTGCGCGGCCTGCCGGTGCGGATCGCCACGGACTGAGCCCCGCGCGTCATGCCGCCGCGGGACGGGTGTACGTCAGGAAGGCCGCGCCGCTCTGCAGGAGGGTGTGCTCGGTCAGCTCCCAGGTACGCGGGTCGAAGGCGGTGCCGGGGGAGAAGAGCGGGATGCCGTGCCCCAGGGTCAGCGGGCTCAGCTTGAGGAGCAGCTGGTCGATCTCCGGGTAGAGCGCACCGGCGAGTTCGCTGCCGCCCAGCAGCCAGATGTCCTTGCCGGGCGCGGCCTTGAGCGCGCGGACCGTCGCCACCGGGTCGTCGGCCACCAGCTCCACCGCCGGGTCGGGGCGCTGCGTCATGGTCCGGGAGAAGACGAGGTGCCGCAGATGGGGGTAGGCGTCGGTGAGGCCGGCCTTGAGGCCGATCTCATAGGTGCGCCGGCCCTCCAGGACGGTGTCGAAGCGGATGTTGTCCGCGGTGATGCCGAGCGCCGACCGGGCGTGGACGGGCAGGATCTCCGGGAGCTCGGTGGCCAGGTGCCCCAGGTAGTCCTCGGGGACCTGCCAGAAGCCGTCCGGGCCGGTGGGGTCCGCACCGTCGGGCCCGGCGATGAAGCCGTCGAGTGTGGACGCGATGCAGTAGACGAGCCTGCGCATGAAGTGTCCCCCTGGGGCAGTTGGTTGGCACTGCGGTGGCGAAATGATCTCGCAGTTTCACTCCGTACGCAGCCCATCCGGCCGCATCAGGCGCCACAGCAACGGCAGACAGAGCGCGGTGACGCCCAGGACGACGGCGGCCGCGGTGCCGGTGAGGGCGAGGATGCTCCACCAGTCGGGCCGCGGCGGGCGGCCGGCCATGCGGACCAGTAGCGTGCCGAGGGCCAGCCCCCAGCCGACCGCCAGGGTCAGGCCCATGACCACCGGAACGGCCGTCTGCCACAGCACCGAGCGGCCCAGCAGGGCGCGCGGGGTGCCGAGGGCGTCCAGGGCGGACAACAGGCGGGCGCGTTCGCGGAGTTGCTCCAGGACGGTGAGCAGCAGTCCGCAGCCGATCAGCAGCAGCACGGCGGTGGCGCAGACGGTCAGGCCACTGCTGACCAGGGCGGCGGCTGCGTCGGGGCCGGGCGGGCCGGAGCGGAACACGACGGCCCGCGGGGTGATCCGGGCGGCCGCGTTGCGGACGTGTTCGATCGCGTCGGGGGTGTGCGGATCGAGTCGCAGCAGGCAGGTGAGGTCGGCGCGCGGCAGCAGCGCGGGGGGCAGCGCCTCGGGGGTGGCGAGCAGACCGCGGCCGTCGCGGCCGGGCACCGGGCGCTCGGTCCCGGCCGCGGCGCGGCGGGCGGTGCGCGGGACGGTCCAGCGGGCGGGCACCCGGTGGTCGGCGCGGCTGCCGACCGGGTTGAGCACCAGCCGTTCGCCGGGGCGGGGGGCGGCGCCGTCCGGACCCGCGACGAGGAAGACGTCCCCGGCGGAACAGGCGCCGACCGGGGCCAGTTGGCGCAGGGTGGCACAGTCGGCGACGGTCACCGGATACGGCTCGGGGTCCTCGCCCTCGCCGGCGGCCGCAGGGTCGGGGGCCGGTTGCCGGCGGGCGGGGGCGGCATGGCCGGCGACCAGCGCGTGCGCCGTACGGACGCCCGGGGCGGCGCGCAGCAGGGCGGACATCTGCCCGGCACGGGCGGTGGGCACCGCGCCGTCGTAGGCGTCCACCTCGGTCCAGGCGGCGGTGGTGGTGGTCTGCCCCGCGTCGGGCAGGCTCAAGGAGCCGGTCAGCAGCATCTGCACGGCGATCGTACCGGCCACCGCCACGGTGATCCCGCTGACCGAGCGGGTGGCCGCGGTGCTGCTCAACTGGAGCCGCCGCACCGCAAGATGCCACGACTGGCTGCCGCCTGCCGTGCCGTTCAGCCGGGCCACCACGGCGTCCAGCAGCCAGGGCAGCACGGCCGCCACCCCCAGCAGCAACAGTGCCGTGCCGAGGATCAACCGGACGCTCGCGGCATCGCCGGAACCCGGCACGCCGATCGCCCGCGGCAGCAGCAGCGCCACCCCGGCGGCCGGCAGCAGCAGGCGCCACCACAGCCGGCGGCGCGGCGGGCGGGCGGCGCGGGTGACGCCCAGCGGCTCCACGGTGACCCGGCGCATGGTGAACAGCGCGCTGCCGACCGCGCACAGCGGCACGGCCGGCACCACGAGGGCGGTCACCCGCGCGTCGGGGACCACGTCGGAGGGGAAGACGCCGAGGCCGAACAGGGAGATCCCGGCGAGCGGGACCCGGCCGGCCAGGAAGACGGCGGCGCCGGTGAGCAGCCCGAACAGCGCACCGGCCAGCGCCTCGCCCGCGGCGATCCGCCGGGTCGTGGCCCGGCCGGCGCCCACCAGCCGCAGCGCGGCGAGCCGCCGGTCGCGGCGCTCCCCGCCGAACCGCACCGCGGTCGCGAGGAACACGGCGACGGGGACGAGCAGCGCGACACAGCTCACCAGCAGGAGCAGCACCGTCGGCGCACCGGGCCGGAACGGCTCCCCGTGGTCGCCGAACGCGGTGATCCGCTCGACCCCGAAGCCGGGCCTCCGCAGGGCGTCACTGCCCTGGTAGAAGAGGAGTTCGCCGGGGTGGGTGAGGCCCTCGTCGCGGATCGTGGCGGTGATCCGCAGGTGGGGGAAGCGGTCCTTGAGCAGCCTGCCCGCGGGCGAGCGGAGCAGGTCCCCGAGGGCGGGGGAGACGGCCAGTTCACCGGGGCCCGGCAGCCGCGACAGGCCCGGCGGGACCGGCGCATGCGGTCCTTCGGCCATGACGATCCGGCCCGGCACCGGCAGATCGCGGAAGGCGGTGTCGGCCGGCGCGGTCAGCAGCGACCGGTCCGAGGGGCCGGCCCCTTGCGCGGCAGGGACGACGGACCGCGCCCGGTGCCGCTCCTGCGCGCCGTTCAGCAGGTGCGGGACGGAGGCCGCCACCAGCAGTACGGCGACGCCCAGGCCGACGCCGAGCGCGGTCAGGGCCGTACGGATCCAGCCCTCGCGGCCGCCGGTGACGGCGAACCGGGCGCCCATGGCGAGGTCGGCACACCAACGGCGGGCGGCGTGGCGCCGGTCGGGCGCCGGACGGGACCGGCCGGACATCGCGCGGCTCACTCCGTCCGGAGCCCGTCGGGGCGCATCATCCGCCACAGCGGTGGCAGGCTCAACGCCGTCACGAAGAGGATCACCGCGCCGCCGATGCCGGTGATCCCGGCCACCACCGGCCAGTTCACCATCACCGCGCTGTCGATCATCGTCAGCACCAGCGCGCCCAGCGCCAGCCCGGTGCCCAGCGCCAGGCCCAGCCCGAGCACGACCGGCACGGCGGTCTGCCACAGCACCGACCAGCCCAGGGTGGCCCGGCGGGTGCCGTGGGCATCGAGGGCGGACAACAGCCGGCGGCGCTCGTGGAGCTGCTCGACGGTGGAGATGATCAGGCCCGAGCCGATCAGCAGCAGCGTCACGACGGCGCCCGCGAACAGCCCGTCGAGGATGCTGGCGTACTGCGCGTCATGCGGATTGTCGACCGCGGAGACCTCGTTCATCGTCGGGTCGATGCGGGCGGCGGTGTTGCGGATGTGCTCCACCGCGTCCGGGGTGGAGCGGTCGAAGACGACCTGGAACTCCGTGGTGGGGTCGTTGAGCTTGTCGACGTCGAGCGCGGACGGGGTGACCAGCAGGTCGTGGACGACGCGGTCGGGGCTGGGCCGGTGCGCGAGCAGCGGGACAGTACGGGCGGTGCGGGGGACCGTCCAGGGGTGCGGCCGCACCGCCTCGTACGCGTCCCTCGGCGGGCTCAGGTCGAGGGTCGCACCGGGGGCGACGGCGCCCTCGCGGCTGGTGGTGGTGAACACGGAGCCGTCGTGGCAGGAGCCCAGCCGGGCCAGGGTGCGCAGTTCGGCGCAGCTGGCGACGGTGACCGTCGTGCGGGCGGCGTCCTCCGGGCGCCCGGGCGGGTGGGGCAGCGGGCCGACCAGGGCGTCGACCGTGCCGCGGGCCGCGGTCACCCCCGGGGTGGCGCGCAGCGCGGTGAGCGCCCGCTGGGTCTGCGGCCAGTCCCTGGCGTTGGCCCACAGGCTGAGCCGCGGCTCCTTGCCGGACTCCGCGTACGCCCGGGTGTAGCCGGCCTGCATCCCGGTCATCAGCATGTGGATCGCGATGGCGCCGGCCACCGCGACGGTGATCCCGCTGACCGCGCGGGTGGCCGAGCCGCTGCTCAACTGGAGGCGGCGAATGGCGAGTTGCCAGGAGACCGGGCCGCGGTGCAGCCGGCCGACCACCGCCTGCACCAGCCAGGGCAGCAGCGTGGTGACCCCCAACAGCAGCAGCATCGCCCCGGTCGCGAGGCCGAGGGTGTGCAACGGGGTGTCGGTCCACGGCCGTTCCCGGCTCAGCGGCACCAGCACCAGGGCGCCCACGGCGGGCAGCGCCACCCGCCACCACAGCCGGCGGCGCACCGGCGGGCGGTGGCGGACGAGGCCCAGCGGCTCGACGGTGACGCCGCGCTGGGCGAACAGCGTCACCAGGACCGCCGCCGCCGGCACCAGCACGGCGATCAGCGCCGCGGCGAGCGGACCGGGCGCCACGTCCGAGGGGAAGACGTTGATGTCCCACAGCGTGACCACCGGGGCGAGCTGCCGCCCGGCGAGGAACAGCGCCCCGCCCGCCACCAGCCCCAGCAGCGAACCGAACAGCACCTCACCGGCGGCGATCCGGCGGGTGGTGCGGACATCGGCGCCGACCAGCCGGATCGCGGCCAGCCGGCGTTCCCGGCGCTCGTTGCCGAACCGTACGGAGGTGCCGATGAAGACCATCACCGGCGTCAGCAGCGCCACACACGTCATGATCACCAGGAGCACGGTGGGCGCCCGCATCGGCGGCGGGTTCCAGTCCTTGCCGAAGTGGTCGATGCGGTAGCCGTCGGCCGCGGCGAGGGTGACGGGCCGGGCGACGTAGGTGAGTTCGCCGGGGCCGAGCAGGCCGGCGTCGCCGATGGTGCCGGCCACCCGGTAGTCCAGCCGCCGGCGCAGCAGGCCGGCCCGGGGGGAGTCCAGCAGCTTCTTCAGCGCCGGGGAGACCAGCATCCGGCCGGGGCCGGGGAGCCGGTCGACGCCGGGCGGTACGGGGGGATGCGCGCCGTCCGGGCGCACCAGCCGGCCGCGGATCGGGGTGCCGTGGAAGACGGTGTCCGCCGAGGCGTAGCGCAGGGTGTCGTCGGCGGCGCGCGGCGGGTGGGCCTGGCCCAGGTTCTCGCGGGCCTTCTCCCGGCCGTGCAGGGTGTCGAGCACGCCCGGCACGGAAGCCCCGAGCAGCAGGACGGCGACGCCCAGGGCGACACCGGTGGCCGTCAGTGCCGTACGGATCCAGCCCTCGCGGCCGCTGCCGGCCGCGAACCGTATCCCCAGCGCGAGGTCGCGGGCCCAGGCGGCGGGGCCGGGGTGCGGTGCGCCGGGCGCGGTGGGTGCGGGGCGGTCACGGTTGCCGGTGCGCCCGCCGGCTGCGGTGGCGCGCGGGCGCGGCAGGCTCACCGCAAACCCGCCAGGATGTCCTTCACCGTGCCGTCGCGGACCACGATCTCCCGGTCGGAGTAGGCGGCGACCCGGGCCTCGTGGGTGACCAGGACGACCGCGGCGTTGGTGTCCCGGGCGGCGCCGGTCAGCAGGCCGAGGACGCGTTCGCCGTTGAGCGAGTCCAGGGCGCCGGTGGGCTCGTCCGCGAAGATGACCCGCGGGCCGGTGACGAGCGCGCGGGCGACCGCGATCCGCTGGCCCTGGCCGCCGGATATCTCACCGGGCCGCTGGGCCGCCGCCCCGTCCACCTCCAGCCGCTCCAGCCACTCGCGGGCCTGCCGCTCGGCCTCCTTGCGCCGGGTGCCGTTCAGCCGCAGCGGCAGCGCGACGTTCTCCAGGCCGGTCAACTCCGGTACCAGCTGGCCGAATTGGAAGACGAAGCCGAAGTCGGTGCGGCGCAGGGCGCTGCGCCGGGCGTCGCTGAGCGCGGTCAGCTCGTGCGGGCCGTAGCGGACGGTGCCGGCGTCCGGGCGGACGATCCCGGCGAGACAGTGCAGCAGGGTCGACTTGCCCGAGCCGGAGGGGCCCATGACGGCGACGACCTCGCCGGGGTGGACGGAGAACTCCACGCCGTCGAGTGCCGGCGTGGCCCCGTAGGTCTTGTACAGCCCCTCCGCCGCGAGGAGGGAGCCCTCGGGCGTCATACGCGGACCGCTTCGGCGAGCTTGTCCAGCCGGGCGGCGGTCAGCTCCAGCCAGCGCAGATCGGCTTCGAGGTGGAACAGCGCATGGTCGCAGATCAGCTGGTCGGCGAGGTCGCCGGTGCGCTTGCGCTCGGTCAGTCCGCGCATCAGCCGCAGGTGCTCGGCGCGCTGGGTGTCCAGGAGTTCGGCGGCGTCGCGCCCGGTCAGCAGCGCCAGGACGACCTTGGTGAAGAGCGTCGACTGGAGGTAGGGCTCGGGCTTCTCCGGGCGGGCCAGCCACTGGGCGACATCGGTGATCCCGGCGTCCGTGATCGCGTACCGCTTGCGCTCCGGGCCCGCGCCGGCCTCCACCGCGTCCACCTCGACCAGGCCGTTCTTCAGCAGCCGCGACATCGTGGAGTAGACCTGCCCGTAGTGGAGCGGGCGGTCCTGGCCGAAGTGCGCGTCGAAGGCTCGCTTGAGGTCGTAGCCGTGGCGGGGGCCGGACTCCAGGAGACCCAGCAGCGTATGACCGATTGACATGCCGACCACCTTACTCGGAGGTGTGTCGCGGGTGTATACGTGCGTTGTATAGGGGACGGCCGGGCCCGCGTCCGCCGGCCCTCGCCCCGCCGCTCCGGCGTCGTCACCGGCGGGCCGGCGGACCGGCGGCGCTCACGCGGCGCTGCTCCGGCGTCGTCACGGCGTCGTCACCGGCGGACCGGCGCCGCTCAGTCCCCCGCCTCCTTGGGCGGGCGCCCCCGCCGCGGGATCGCCCCCGCTCCCCGGGGCAGCCGCCCCGCGTCCGACAGCGCCTTGCGCAGCAGGAACTCGATCTGCGCGTTGGCGCTGCGCAGTTCGTCGCCGGCCCAGCGCGTCAGCGCGTCATGGATCAGTGGGTCCAGCCGCAGCAGCACCTGCTTGCGCTGCTGCGGCCTCGCGCGGGGAGCCGGCTCGCTCCCCGCGCCGGACTCCTCGGGGGTGGGGGTGCTCATGCCCAAGCCTCGTTTCGCTCGGCCTCGCCGGCGCCCGGCGGGCACCGTACGGCGTGCGCGCCGAGCAACTCGCTCACTGGTACAGGGAGCCCGTGTTCAGGACCGGCTGGGCGGCCCGGTCACCGCACAGCACCACCATCAGATTGCTCACCATGGCCGCCTTCCGCTCCTCGTCCAGCTCGACGATGCCCTGCTGACTGATCCGGTCCAGCGCCTGCTCGACCATGCCCACCGCACCTTCGACGATCTGCTGCCGGGCCGCGACCACCGCGCCGGCCTGCTGCCGCTGAAGCATCGCGGAGGCGATCTCGGGGGCGTAGGCGAGGTGGCTGAAGCGGGCCTCGATGATCCGTACGCCGGCGGCCTGGACCCGGGCGGTCAGTTCGAGGGCGAGCTTCTCGGTGATCTCCTCGGCGTTGCCGCGCAGCGACAGGGCGTCCTCGTCGTGCGCGTCATAGGGGTACTCGATCGCGATGTGCCGCACGGCCGCCTCGGCCTGGGTGGCGACGAACTCCAGGAAGTCGTCGACCTCGAAGAGCGCCTGGGCGGTGTCCTCGACGTGCCAGACGATGATCGAGGCCAGCTCGATCGGGTTGCCGTACGCATCGTTGACCTTCAGGACCGCGGTCTCGTGGTTGCGCACCCGGGTGGAGATCCGCCGGGCGGTGGTCAGCGGGTTGACCCAGCGCAGTCCGTCGGTGCGGATGGTGCCGGCGTACCGCCCGAAGAGCTGGAGGACCCGGACCTCGCCGGGCGCGACCATCTTCACGCCGGTCATGCAGAAGAGCGAGCCGAACAGCAGCAGGACGCCGGCGATGACCGTCGGCGCGGCGGCGGTGTCGTTGCCGCCGGAGCCGAGTATCCCGCCGACGGAGATCACGGCGATGCCCAGCGCGACCCCGAGGACGGTCAGCAACAGGGCGACGCCGCCCGGGATGCTGTGCGCCGTGACCTCGCGGACCTGCGGGCGGGGCATCTCGGGAGCGTCGACGGCGAGCTCGCCGTCGGGGTCGGCGGTCTGGCCGGCCGTGGTGTGTTCGGACATGAGAATCCCCGTTTCTCCAGGTGCGGCACGTGATGTCTGCCGCATTGGACGATGTCACAGTTCTAGCAAAGTGATAGCACTTTAGCGCGCGCTGAGGCGGGCGTCCAGGGGAGGTGCGGAGCCAGGTCACCCGCAAGATCCCAGGTGAGAGAGCGACGACGCAGAACACCCACCCTGAGGTTCCGTCCTTTGCGGGTGCTGTTTGTCACGTCAGGAATAGCCATGATCGATGAGTATTTGTTGACAGATGCGGTGTTAGCTTCGACAGCTGGATTAGCTGGGGGCGGAACGACTGGAGTTGCTGAAGCGATGGGCCGAGCGGAAGCGAGACGGGCGCGACAGGGGAGCGCCCGCCGGGCCAAACGTACGGAGAAGAAGTCCGGCATACGCCGCCTCTTCACCTGGAAGAAGATCCTCGGAGCGTTCCTCGGGGCGTGCCTGCTGGGCATCCTCGGCTTCGTCGGGCTGTACCTGTACGTGGACGTGCCGACCGACGGCAACGCGGACGCCAAGCTCCAGAGCAACGTCTACAAGTACTCCGACGGCAAGGTGATGGCCCGCGTCGGCCGCCTCAACCGTGAGAACGTCGCGCTCAACCGAATACCCAAGGACGTGCAGCGCAGCTTCGTCGCCGCCGAGAACAAGACCTTCTACCAGGACTCCGGCGTCGACCTGAAGGGCACCCTGCGCGGCATCTTCAACACGCTGCGGGGACAGGGCAAGCAGGGTGGCTCGACGATCACCCAGCAGTACGTCAAGAACTACTACCTGAGCCAGGAGCAGACGGTCAGCCGCAAGCTCCAGGAGATCGTCATCTCGCTCAAGGTGGACAACAAGCTGGGCAAGGACAAGATCCTCGCCGGCTACATCAACACCAGCTACTACGGCCGCGGCGCCTACGGCATCCAGGCCGCCGCCCAGGCGTACTTCCGCAAGGACGTCGAGAAGCTCACCGTCTCGGAGGGCGCCTACCTCGCCTCGCTGCTCCAGGCGCCGAACCAGTACGACTGGACCCTGGCGAGCCCGGCCGGCAAGAAGCGGGTCCAGGAGCGCTGGGCGTACACCCTCAACAACATGGTCGAGATGCACTGGCTCTCGCCGCAGGAGCGCGCCAAGCAGAAGTTCGAGATACCCAAGGACCCCAAGCCGCTGCCGGGTCTGACGGGTCAGTCCAGCTACCTCGTGACCGAGGCCAAGAAGGAACTCTTCGCCCAGGGCGTGGACGAGAAGCAGTTCGAGGCCGGCGGCTGGACGGTCACCCTCGGCATCGACCGCAAGAAGCAGAAGGACCTGGAGAAGGCCGTCCAGCGCAAGCTCACCGACGACCTCGACCCCAAGACCCGCAAGGTCGACGCGGACGCCCAGCTCGGCGCCACCTCGGTGGACCCCAAGACCGGCCACATCGTCGCGATGTACGGCGGCGCGGGCTACCCGAAGCACTACACCAACAACGCCACGCGCGCCGACTACCAGCCGGCGTCGACGTTCAAGCCGCTGATCCTCGCCTCCGCGATGGAGAACAACGCGACCACCACGAACGGCGTGCCGATCACCCCCAACACGGTCTACGACGGCCACAACCGCCGTCCGGTCGTCGGCGGTGACATCCCCTTCGCCCCGCCCAACGAGGACGAGGCGCAGTACGGCAACATCTCCGTCCAGACGGCGACCAACAACTCCGTCAACGCGGTCTTCGCGCAGATGGGCGCCGACGTCGGCCTGGACAAGGTCAAGCAGACCGCGGTCAGCTTGGGCATGGACGGCTCCAGGATGGACGTCAAGCCGGCCATGACGCTGGGCACCATGGGCGCCAGCCCGCTCCAGATGGCCGGTGCCTACGCCACCCTCGACAACCACGGCAAGAAGGTCACCCCGACGCTGGTCACCGAGGCCACGCACAGCGTCAACGGTGCCGAGGTCAAGCTCCCGCTCAAGAAGCCGATCGGCGACCAGGTCCTCTCGCGGAAGACCGCCGACACCCTCACCTCCGTGCTGACCGGCGTGGTCAACGACGGCACCGCCTCGCAGGCCGTGAAGAACACCGCCTACAGCGCGGCCGGCAAGACCGGCACCTCCGACGACAACAAGTCGGCCTGGTTCGTGGGCTACACGCCCAAGCTGGTCACCGCGGTCGGCATGTTCGGCGAGTCGCCCAAGGGCGGCGCCCAGGTCACCCTCAAGGGCACCGGAGGCGGCGGCCGGGTCAACGGCGGCGGCTACCCGGCCCGGGTGTGGGCGGACTACACCGAGGCCGCGCTGAACGGCAACCCCGGCCCGGACTTCGACCTGGACGCGACCCTCGGCGCCGGGGTGCCGCCGACGCCCACGCCGACGCCGAGCGACACCCCCTCGCCCAGCGCGTCGCCGAGCGAGAAGCCGAGCAAGTCGCCCTCGCCCACCCCGTCGAAGCCGAGCACACCGCCCAGCACCCCGCCGAGCGGACGCCCCTCGGACGACCCGTCCACCCCGACCGGCGGCACCAGTGCGGACCCGCCGAACGGCGGGACGCAGGGCGGTGACGCGGGCGGCGACACCGCGGGCGGCACCACCGACGGCACGGGCGGGAACAAGGTCAACAGCATGCCGGGCTTCAACTAGGTGTGGTGAAAGGGCAGCTGCCGGAACAACGACGGACGCTCGTCGGTGTCCGGCGGCTGCTCTTCGGACACTTTCCCCGCACACCGATGTCACGGTCTTGTTGACCTTGCACGCGGTCGCTACCCTGATCGAGTAGACAGCGGTGGGGTACTCATGGAATTTCCCGTCGATACGCCTGTATCGAGAAGGGAGATTGATGCGGAATCACTTCGTTGAAGCTTCCAACGGAGTCTGCTACGCCTATCGGCGCTTTGGTGACGGTCCGCAGACTCCGTTATTGCTGCTTTCCCATTTCCGCGCCAACCTCGATATGTGGGACCCGCTGTTGATCAGCGAGATCGCGGCCGAACGGCCGGTTCTCCTGGTGGACAACGCGGGTATCGGACTTTCCGGCGGCACAACCCCGCACACCGTGGAAGAGATGGCGCGGCACATCCACGCTTTCATACGGGCCCTTCAGCTCACCGAGGTGGATCTGCTCGGATTCTCCATCGGTGGTTACGTCGCCCAAGAAGTGGCGCTCCACCACCCCCACCTGGTACGGCGCGTGATCCTGGCCGGCACGGCACCACGCGGCACCGGCGGGGATCTCGCACTCGGCGGACGGGCCCACACCTCCGCCACCAAGGAGGTGCTCGGCCCCAAAGACCTCCTGTTCCTTTTCTTTCCGGCGAATCCTGCCGGTCGCGAGAAGGGAGTCGACTTCATCCGCCGGCTCGGTCAGCACCGGCCGGACCCGGATCGGAGCGTCAGCCGGTCGGCCTGGCAGGCGCAGATCGCGGCGGCAACGGCGTGGGGGCTTCCGGATCCGGGAGCCCTGACCGAACTCGCGCGGATGACACAGCCCACGCTGGTGGCGCACGGAGCACTCGACGTCATGGTCGATCCCGAGAAGGGGCGACTCCTGGCCGCACACCTACCGAATGCGGTCATGCGGGTCTTCCAGGACGCCGGCCACGCGTTTCTCTTTCAAAATCCAGAAGAATTCGCTGCCATTGTCCGTCAATTCCTCGGCGCTGCTTCCTCGGATGATGCGAGCGCCGCACCGTGACGCGATGCCGGAACAGGAGCGCCGTGGACGCTGACACCGCATCAACCCACCAGCCACCGTGCCCGTTCGTCCTGGATGTCAAGGGCACCGACCAGCACGCCGAAAACGCGCGCCTGCGGGCAGCGGGCCGGGCAGTGCGGGTGGAGTTACCCGGTGGGGTACAGGCTTGGGCGATTCCCCACCACGACGACCTCCGGAAGGTGCTGACCGACCCCCGAGTGGCCAAGGGAATAGAGCATTGGGGCGCGATGGCGCGCGGCGAAGTGCCGGACGGCTGGCCGCTGATCGGCTTCGTCGCCACCAACAGCGTGATCAACTCGCACGGTGCGAAACACCGCCGATTACGTGGCTTGGTGGATCAGGCGCTGACGCCCGCGCGTGTCGAGGCCATGCGCCCTCACGTGGAGGCACTCGTGGCCTCGCTGCTCGATCGGCTGGCCGGTCGGCCGGCGGACCGGCCGGTGGACCTGCGTTCCCTGTTCGCCTACCCGATTCCGACCACCGTGATATCGGACCTGCTCGGCATCCCGAAGCGGAAGAGGCGCACGCTGCACGTGCTCACCGGTGTGCAGACACGCACCAACAATTCACCGGAACAGGTGGTGGAGATCGACGGACACATCAATGATCTCCTGCACGACATCATTGCGGAACGGCGTGCTGCGCCGCAGAACGATCTGATCAGCTCGCTGATCGAGGCGACCCTGAGCGATGACGATCGATTGAGCGAGGAAGAACTCGTCGGCACGGTGCTTTTGATGTTCTTCGCAGGGCACCAGAGCATCATCAACGTCATCGTGAACGCCTCCCATGCTCTGCTCACCCATCCTGAGCAGCTTGCTCTGGTGCGGTCCGGGCAGTGGCCGTGGAGCGCGGTGGTCGAGGAGACGATGCGCTGGAACGGCGCGGTCAACCAGTTCCCGATGCGCTACCCGCTCGAAGACATCGAGATCGGCGGAACAGTGATCAAGAAGGGCGAGGCCATTCTGTCCTCCTTCGGATCAGCCGGCCGGGATCCCGCCCAGCACGGCCCCGACGCCGGCGAGTTCGATATCCGGCGGCGACAGGCCGGGCATCTCGGATTCGGTCACGGTCCCCATTTCTGCGTCGGGGTCCACCTCGCACGCCTGCAGTTGGAGACCGCGCTGGCAGGGTTCTTCAGCCGTTTCCCGCACGCATCCCTGGCGACCCCGGAGCAGCAGTGGAATCCGACCCCCGTCCCGTCGTTCGTCAGCAACAGCCTCGAATGTCTTCCCGTGCTGCTCGGCCCGGCGGCGGCGCCGGATCCGGCGTCAAGGTGATGGCCCGCATGTCCCGTTCCCTTCCCCCGACAGGTGTGCCCGATCCACGTGCGCACCCTGTCGACGTGCCCGGAAAGGATCGCCGTGAGTGGTGATACCCGCATAGCGTTGTTGGGGCTTTCCCCGGATGCCTCGACCGCCGAGGAGATGGTCTTGCCGAGGTTCGGCAGGATCACCGTGGACCGGCCGGAGCGAGCGGACTGGGAGCGGTACCTGCACGAGTTGGATCCGCAGGCCGACCTCGGCGTGGTGTACGTCGGCGCGGAGGCGTCGGCGCTGTCGGCGGTTCGCGATCTGAGGTCCGTCGGCAGGTTCGACCGGACCAGGGCGTATGTGGTCGATCCGGGTGCCGGTGGCCCCGTCCCGGGCTGGTTCGAGACCTGGGACGTCGAGGATGCCGTCCCGCCTTCGGCCGTGGGCGAGGAGGGTATCGGCCAGTCGGCCGAACTGGCCATGCGCGCTCACCGCGCCTTGATGAGGGACGAGTTGTACACCCACTTCTACCTCGACATGACATTCAACAAGATATTCGACTGGTTCGAGACCACGAGGTGGGACTGGAACGAGGTCGATCTCGGCACGATCGACCGCACCATGCTGAGCGAGCGTGACGTGGATTTCCTGACCGAAGCGGCGGTCATCGAATTCGGGACCCTGCCCGGGGCCCACAACTTCCTGCGCGAGTGGCAGGACGAGGCCAGCTTCTCTTCGTGGGTGTTGATGTGGGGCGCCGAGGAAGCCAGGCACTCGCTCGTCCAGGCACGGTATCTCGATCGCATCGGCGTCAAAGTGCGCTCCAAGCACGCCCTTTACAAGCGAGAGCCGTATCCGCAGGGCGATGTCCGCGCCGCGACCCTCATGATGAACGTGATCTCCGAGGCCCGCGCGTCGGCACTCTACAAGGCACTGTCCGCGCAGGTCCCCGAACCCGTCATCAGGAGAATCTGGAAACTGCTGGGCAGGGACGAGGCGCGGCACTGCCGGGCATTCTCGGTGTTCATGCGAGAGCTCTGTGACGGGAATGCGGCGAATCAGGTTGCCGCGCTGCGCATGGCGTACATCTGGTTGGCCGACCGGCGCAACGGAATCAAGCACCCGGCCGGCGTGTTCTATCCACATTCGACGTCCACCGACGGCATCAGAAGGATCGAGACCATTCAGCGCGACGCTGTGGACGCCGCCGACGCCACCGCGATGTCGATCATCAGGCTCATGGTCGACGACGACTCGCTGGAGACGCCGCGCGACATCAAGGCGAAGCTGCGCAGCATGGCTCGCCGGTCCTAGGCCCTGGCGTCACATTCCCGCCTGCCCGTTCAGGAAAGGAATTCACGAGGTGGACACGGAGAATTCGGTTCGGCACTTCGTTGCGCATCGTCTGGGGATATCCGACGAGGAGGTGGCGGTGGACGTCGATCTGCGCTCGCTGCCCCGGTTCGACTCGATACATGCGCTGCAGATCGTCCTTGACGTCGAGGAGCACTTCGATATCGAGGTCGAGGACCACGTCGTCTTCGAGGTGCGGACGGTGCGGGAGTTCGCCGCCGTGATCGACCAGATCGTGACCGTCGAGGCCGACTCGGCCGTCTCGTCGTGAGCCTTGTCGAGGGTCTCGGAAGAGTGGCCGGGCGCCGCTCCGGTCATGGTGTACACATAGTGCGCCGAGGTCGGGAAGTCGCCGCGCTCAGCTTCCGCGACCTGTACCAGCAGGCGGGGAGGGTCGCGACCGGTCTGCTGGCCCGCGGTGTGGTGCCCGGCGATCGCGTGGCGGTGGTGCTGCCCACGTCCGTGGAGTTCGTCAGGGCCTTCTTCGGCGTGCTGGCTGCCGGAGCCGTGGCGGTGCCGCTGCCCGCACCCGCTCCCTTCAGTTCGCCGCGAACCTACCTCCGCCGTACCACGACGGCGCTGCGTCAGTCACGCGTGCGACTCGTCCTGACCAGCGAGTCGATCGCCCCGGTGCTGACTCGGGCGAGGCCGACGGCGTCCGGCCCGGCCGCGGTGGTCGACGTGCGAGGCCTCATGGCGGAGAAGGCGACGTTCGTGGATCGGGCGGACTCGGATGAAGCCTTGGTCCAGTACACGTCGGGGACGAGCAGCGATCCGCGGGGGGTGGTACTCAGCCACGGCAACGTGGCCGCCGGGGTGCACGCCATCGCGTCGGGCACCCGCCTGACGGACGCGGATATCGGGTGCAACTGGCTGCCGCTCTTTCACGACATGGGCCTGATCGGTTCCTTCCTCACGCCGGCCCTGCACGATGTCGACATCCATCTGCAGCCGCCGGAGGAGTTTCTCCGTGATCCCGTGAACTGGCTGCGCACGATCACCCGGGTCCGCGCCACTTTCACCATGGCGCCGGATTCTGGGTACCGGTACGCGCTGCAGCGCACCGGACCCGAGGCCGTGGGCGACCTGGACCTGTCGGCCTGGCGGATCGCGGTGAACGGTGCGGAACCAGTGGACGAGCGGTTGCAGCGGGCGTTCATCCGGCGCTTCGCCCGGGCCGGTCTTGCGGAGACCGTATTCCTGCCGGCGTACGGGCTCGCCGAGGCCACGTTGGCGGTCACGTTCCCGCCGCTCGGCCGGCCCACGAAGACGCTCCGGGTGTCCCGTGAGGCGCTGGGCCGAGGGCGCTGCGAAGCAGTGACGGGCACCCCGGGCGCCTGCCGGGAACTGGTGTCGGTGGGCCGACCGGTTGCCGGGATGGAGGTCCGGCTCGTCGGTGCACAGGCCGAACCGCTCGGAGATGGTCTCGTGGGTGAGATCCAGGTCCGCGGCGCTTCGGTCACGGCCGGCTACGAGCGTCATCCCGAAGCGACCCGGCAGGTGGCTCGTCCAGGCGGCTGGGTCGCCACGGGTGACCTCGGGGTCCGGCACGAGGAAGAGCTCTACATCGTCGGGCGCAGCAAGGAGACGGTCATCGTCTTCGGGGCGAACCACTACGCGAGTGACATCGAATCGGTGGTCCGGGACGCCGTCGGCCCTCGTGTGCACGGTGTGCTGGCTCATCAGGCCGAGGGGCACGACAGCAGCGGGCTGGGCTTGATCGTCGAATCCCACGAGCGGGCGCCGGCGGCTCAGGACAGCATGTCCGCTCGCATACGTTCCGCGCTCTCTGCCGAACTCGGCATCACGGCCACCGACATCACGTTCGTCGGTCGTGGAAAGATCCCTCGGACATCGAGCGGGAAGATACTTCGGCGAAGTGGGGTGGAGGTGGACGAGCGTGGTGTCGCAGACAGGCGCAGCCGAATACTTCTTCAGAAGTGACCTGCCCGACGCGAGTCGTCGGGTGGCCGTGATGGAGCTGACGTACGACGACACGAGTATCAGTCGGCTCAACCGTATAGGCGTCCGAACGGGATGGTCCTGTTTGGACGCCGGGGCCGGTGGCGGCTCGATCGCGCGGTGGCTGAGCGAACAGGTCGGGCCGAACGGGCACGTGACCGCGACCGAGCTGGACGTGAGCGAACTGGTGGACGTCGGGTCCGACGCCATCGACGTTGTCCAATCGGACCTTCGCACCGATCCGTTGCCACGGGCGGCCTTCGATCTGGTGCACACGCGTCTGGTGCTGGGGCACATCCGTGAACGTGAAGACGTCCTCAAAAAGCTGATCGACGCGGTAGCTCCCGGCGGCTACCTGTTCCTGGAAGAGGCGGACTGGTTCGCGTCCGCAGCTCTGGGCCCACAGCTGCACAGGGACGTGATGGCAGCCGCCATGACGTCCGCGGAGTCCAACGGGTTCGCGGCGCGCTGGGGGCGGCAATTGCCGGAGCTGTACCGTGCGCACGGTCTTGAGAACATCGTGGTCGACTGCGACGTCCCCCTCCATGAGAGCGGTTCACCCGGGATGGAGTGGCTGCGCATCACGTTCCAGCTGTTGAACGGCAGCGCCAACCCGTTGGCGATCGCAGCCCCTCGGTTCGAGGAGTGGCAGCGCATGGCCGGTCGGCCCGGTGAGTGGTGCGCCGGCATGGGCACGATCGGGATCTGGGCTCAGGTGCCCGACGCTCCGTCGGTGAACTAGGGCCTGTCGTCCGGGCCTGGACGGGCCGGCGGGGTAAGCGGAACGAAGGGGCGTCCGGATCGCCGGGCGCCCCTTTTCGTCACCCGTCGAGGCGGAAGGCGTTCTTGGCCCGCTCAAGGGACTCCTCGGCGGCGCCCTGGCCCGGATTCTCCGTGGCGAGCGCCTGGTTGAGGCCGACGAACGGGCGCAGCCGCTCCTCGTAGCGGCGCAGCGCGGTGCGGTGGTCGCCCGCTGCCCGACCGAGCTCGTCGGCCAGGACGTAGGCGCCCACCAGAGCCAGGCTGGTGCCCTGCCCGGACAGCGGGGACGGGCAGTAGCCCGCGTCGCCGACGAGCCCCACCCGGCCGTCCGACCAGCGGTCCAGGTGTATCTGGGCCATCGCGTCGAAGGAGAAGTCGGACGCCTGCCACATCGCCTTCAGCAGCCGCGGGGTGTCGCCGCCCAGCGCGGACATCCGCGCGGCGAGCTCCGCCTTCTGCCGCTCGGTGTCGCGGTGGTCGAGCGCGAGGGGCTCCGCGGTGAAGCCGAGGGTGACCCGCAACTCGGTGTTGTGGCGCACCGGGTAGACGCACGTGCTGGCGCCGCCGCCCTGCAGCCAGACCTGCCAGTCGTCCAGGTCCAGGAAGTTCTCGGTGCTGAAGACGGCCACGTACCCGCCGAGCGGACGGAAGAACGGGCCCTCGGCGCCGAAGGCCAGCCGCCGCACCGTCGAGCGCAGCCCGTCCGCCCCCACCACGAGGTCGAACGGCCGGCTCCGGCCGCGCTCGAAGTCGACGCGGACGCCGTGCGGCTCCTGGACCAGGGCGGTGACGGAGTCGTCGAAGAGGTACTCCACGCCGTCGCGGGCCCGCCCGTACAGCAGCTGGGTGAGGTCCTCGCGCAGCAGCTCGATGTCCCCGCTGTCGAGCCGGCCGCCGCTGAGTGTCCTCTCGGTGCTGCGCCAGAGTTCGTTGCCGTCGCCGTCGAGCATCGACATCCCGCGCAGCCGGGTGCGCGCCTCCCGGGCCGGGGCCAGCAGGTCCATCCGGTCGAGGACGTCGAGCGCCACCCCGCGGACGTCGATCGCCTGGCCGCCGGGGCGCACACCGGGGGCCCGCTCGACGACGGTCGGCGCGAAGCCGCGGCGGCGCAGCCAGTGGGCGAGGGTGAGCCCGGCGACGCTCGCGCCGGAGATGAGTACGGTCTTCACGACAGCCCCTTCGTACGGTGTACGCGTGTGGTGTGGAGCTCTGAATGTACGCCGTACGCGCAGCATCGCCAAGCGTTTTCCGTGGGATATTTTCGCAGCTCAGAGGCCCTTGTACTAGTACAGGAGGGCGCTAGGGCAGGGTCTTCGCTGGTAGCCTCTGTCCTAGTACAGGTCAAAGGAGAGCGCCGTGGCTGAACCCTCCGTCCCGCCCTATCTGCGGATCGTCGCCGAGGTGCGGCGCAAGATCACCGACGGCGAACTCGCCCCCGGCGACCGGATTCCCTCGACGCGTCAGCTCGCGAAGGAGTGGAACGTGGCCCTGGCCACCGCCACGAAGGCGCTGACCGCGCTGCGCCAGGAGGGGCTGGTGCAGCCCCGGGCCCGCGTGGGGACCGTGGTGGCGGCCCCGTCCCGCGGCGCCGCCGGGGCCCGGCACCCCCGCCCGGCCCCCGCCGCGGAGCGCGAGCTGACCCGGGAGCGCATCGTGCGCACCGCCATCGGCATCGCCGACGCGGAAGGGCTGGCCGCGCTGTCCATGCGGGCGGTCGCGGCGCGCCTGGGCGCCGCCACGATGTCCCCCTACCGCTATGTGACCGGCAAGGACGACCTGGTCCTGCTGATGGCCGACGCGGTTTTCGCCGAGGCCGCCCTCCCGGCCGACGCCTCCGGCCACTGGCGGGCCCGGCTGGAAGCAGGGGCCCGGGCGCTCTGGGCCGTCCACCGCGCACACCCCTGGCTGGCCCAGCTCGGCCCGCTCACCCGGCCATTGCTGCTGCCCCACCTGATGGCCTACTCCGAATGGATGCTGAGCGCCCTCGACGGCCATGGCCTCGGCCCGGCGGCCATGCTCAACCAGAACGTGCTCCTCTACAGCCATGTGCAGGGCCTCGCCGTCCAGCTGGAACGGGAGGCCCAGGCCGAGAGCGCCACCGGACTCTCGTCGGACCAGTGGCTGGACGCCCAGGCCCCTGCGCTCGCGGCGCTCACCGCGTCCCGGGACCATCCGACGTTCACCCGGGTCATCGAGGCGCTCGGGGAGGGCGGTTACGACCTGCGCCTGGACGAGCTGTTCGAGATCGGGCTCACCTCGCTGCTGGACGGGCTGGCCGTCCTCATCGACGCGCACCGCGCCGACCCGGCGGGGACTCCCGCCCCGCCCGCCGCGCCCCGGACACGGTGAGGCGCCCGGAGCCCCCACGCTCCGGGCGCCTGCCCCGCCCTCCACGGGCCCTGGGTGGTGCGGTGCCTCAGCCGCCGTTGAACTTCTTGACGATCCGGTCGCCGAGGTGCTTGTCGACGTTGCGCCAGTACTGGAACGCACGCTCCAGCACCGGCTTGGTGACGTCCTCGGCGAGGTGCCCGGCGATGTTGTGCACCAGCCGGTCGCGGGCCGCGTCGTCGAGGACCTGGCGGACCATCGTCCCGGGCTGGACGAAGTCGTCGTCGTCGCGCCGCGGCCGGGTGGCCTCGCGCACCATCTCGCCGGCCGTCTGCCAGCCCGCCGGGTCCCCGTACTGCTCGGTGTCCGCCGCCGGCCCGCCATAGGAGTTGGGTGCGTACGGCCGGGCCACCCGGGCCGGGTCGAACCGCATCGGGCCGTCCTTGGCGTAGGAGTGGACGGGGACGTGCGGCCGGTTGGGCGGCAGCTGCAGATAGTTCGGGCCGATGCGGTACCGGTGGGTGTCCGGGTAGGAGAACAGCCGGCCCAGCAGCATCTTGTCGGGGGAGGGGCCGATGCCCGGCACCATGTTGGACGGCTCGAAGGCCGCCTGCTCGATGTGGATGAAGTAATCTTCCGGGTTCTTGTTCAGCGTCATCCGCCCGACCTCGATCAGCGGGTAGTCGCCGTGCGGCCACACCTTGGTCAGGTCGAACGGGTTGAAGCGGTAGTCCGGCGCGTCGTCGAACGGCATCACCTGGACATACAGCGTCCACGACGGTGCGTCGCCGGTGTCGATGGCGCGGTAGAGGTCGCGGCGGTGGAAGTCGGCGTCCTCACCGGCGAGCCGGTCCGCGTCCTCCTGGGTGAGGAAGTCGATGCCCTGGTCCGTCTTGAAGTGGTACTTGATCCAGAACTTTTCGCCGCCGGCATTGATCCACATATACGTGTGGGAGCCGTAGCCGTTCATGTGGCGGTAGGTCTTGGGGATGCCGCGGTCGCCCATCAGCCAGGTGACCATGTGGGCCGACTCCGGCGACAGCGTCCAGAAGTCCCACTGCATGTCGTGGTCGCGCAGACCGCTGCCGGGCTGACGCTTCTGGGAGCGGATGAAGTCCTGGAACTTGATCGTGTCACGGACGAAGAAGATCGGGGTGTTGTTGCCGACCAGGTCGTAGTTGCCGTACTCGGTGTAGAACTTCAGGGCGAAGCCGCGGGGGTCGCGCCAGGTGTCGGGGGAGCCCTGCTCGCCCGCGACGGTCGAGAAGCGGGCCAGCATGTCGGTCGTCTTGCCCGGCTGGAAGAGATCCGCCTTGGTGAACTGGCTGACGTCGTTGGTGACCTGGAAGGAGCCGTACGCGCCGCTCCCCTTGGCGTGTACCACCCGCTCGGGGACCCGTTCGCGGTTGAACTGGGCCATCTTCTCGATCAGGTAGTGGTCCTGCAGCAGGATGGGGCCGTCCGGACCCACGGTCAGCGAATGCTCGTCGCTCTCGACCGGAATTCCGGCGTTGTTCGTCGTGTGCGGGACGTGGTGCGTGCTGGTCATGGAGCAGCGCCTCCTGGCTCGACGAGTGGGAGTAGAGGGTCGGTCGGTCCCGAATTGGGGAAGTTGGCCCCTTAAGCCCACCCAAGCAGTCAACTCCCCCGACGGCATGTCGGCAAGAGTTGGACCCCGTCCGATCTCAGACGGGGTCCAACATGTGGGACACGGGCCGGGCGCCCGCGCGGCGTCAGCGCCGCTGCACCCCCGGCGGCATGCTCAGCTCGAACCAGACGACCTTTCCCATGCTCAGACGCGTCGCACCCCAGCGCCGCGCCATCCGATTGACGAGGTAGAGGCCCCGCCCGCCCTCGTCCGACGGCCGGGCCTGGCGCAGCCGCGGCAGCTGGGGGACGTCGTCGCCGACCTCGCAGCGCAGTACGTCCGTTCGTAGCAACCGCAGCGTGATCGGACGCTCCGCATACCGCACCGCATTGGTCACCACCTCGCTGACCAGCAGCTCCAGCTGGTCGGTCAGCTCGTCCAGGCCCCAGCGCGCCAGCGCCCTGCGGGCCAGCCGACGCGCCTGCCCGGCCGTCTGCGCCTTCGGGTCCAGATACCAGTACGCGACGTCGCTCGGCGCGATCCCGTCGAACCGGGCCGCCAGCAGCGCGATGTCGTCATCGCGGTCGCCGGGGCCCAGCATGTCCAGCACCTCGTCGCACATCGGCTCCAGCGGCGGCGGGTTGGGGCCCGTCAGCCGGGCCGTCTCCGCCAGCCGCTCCCGCAGCTGCTCGATACCGGTCCACACGTCCCGGATCCGCGACTCGACCAGACCGTCCGTATAGAGGACGAGCGTGGCGCCCGCCGGGGCGTCCAGCTCCACCGCCTCGAAGTCCACCCCGCCGACGCCGATGGGCGCACCCGACGGCACCCGCAGCACCTCGGCGCGCCCGCCGCGGTGCAGCATCACCGGCGGCGGATGGCCCGCGTTGGCGATGGTGATCCGGTGCGCGACCGGGTCGTAGACCGCGTACATGCAGGTCGCCATCCGGTCCGTGCCCAGCCGCTGGGCCTGCTCGTCGAGGTGGTGCAGCACCTCCTGCGGCGGCAGATCCAGACCGGCCAGGGTCTGCGCGGTGGTGCGCAGCTGGCCCATGATCGCGGCCGAGGTCATCGAGTGCCCCATGACGTCGCCGACGACCAGCGCCACCCGGCTGCCCGGCAGCGGGATCGCGTCGTACCAGTCACCGCCCACCCGGGCCGTCTCGGCGGCCGGCAGATAGCGGCTGGCCAGCCGGACCCCGGTCGGCTGCGGCAGCGAGTCCGGCAGCATCGTGCGCTGCAGCGCGTCGGCGATGTAGGCCTCCCGGCCGTAGAGCACCGCCTTGTCCACGCCCAGCGCGGTGTGCGTCGCCAGCTGCGCCGCCACCAGCAGATCGTCCGGCTCGAACGCCGGGCGGTCCGGGCGGCGCAGGAACACCGCCGCACCGATCACCCGGCGGCGGCCGCGCAGCGGCGCCAGGATCACCCGGTGACCGCCGGGCAGCCGCGGATCCGGACCCAGCAGCTCCGGCAGCGCCGTCCGCGCCGCCTGGGCCTCGCCGAACAGCGGCCGTACGCCCCGCAGCACCTCGGCCAGCGGCCCGCCGGGCTGCACCTCGGCCAGCTCCGCCGCGCTGCCGCCCATCGCCGGGCCCAGATCGGGCTGGGCCGGCAACATCGGCAGCCGGCCGCCGTTGGTGTCCGGCTCCTCCGGGATCCGGTCGGTGCGGCGCAGCCGCAGCACCACCGGGCCGGTCGGGCGTTCGTCACCGACCGGCAGCGGGTCCCGCAGATAGACGAGGATCGCGTCGGCGAACGTCGGGACCGTCGCCCGGCACAGGCCGAGCACGATCTCGTCGAGGTCTATGCCGCGGGCGATCCGCCGGGTCGCCGCCCCGATGAACCGCAGCCGGTCCCCGCCCGCCTGCCGGGCCGCCGCCACCTCACCGCTCTCGCCCGGATGCGCCGAGCGGGCCGGCGGCGGTCCCGCCGGTCCGGGCGCCTGGGCCCCGGCGGTCTCCCCGGCCGCCGCCCGCGACACCCCGGCGTGCGGGGCATCCGGGACCGCCGACCGCCCCTCGTGCGGCGGCGACTGCTCCGGCACCGTCCCGCCCGGCTCGCCGCCGCGCGGCCACGACCGCCCGCCGCCCGGACCGCCGCCCTCACGCGGCCGCCCGATGCGCTCGCCGCCGTGCCGCGGATGCGGCTCGTGCTGCGGCTCCTCGCCCGGCCCGGGCGCCTCGGCGCGGCCCGTCGCGCCCCGCGCCACCCGCTGCCCGGCACGGGTCGCCTCCCGGCCCCCGTCCGCCGCGCCGCCCGGCCGTCCGCTCGCCGACATGGGCACCTCCCCGTACGCGTCGCCATACGCCTCCCCGTCCCGGAGCGAGGCGTCCGGTGCGACGGCCTCGCCGTCGCGGTTGTGCTCGCCGGCACGCCCGCCGGTGTGGCCGGCGGCGCCGTCCGCGTCCGCCGACGGGTCCCGCCGTGCCGCGCCGTGGTCGGCGGCCGGTTCGTCATCGAAGCGGCCGCCCGGCGCGCCCGCCGAAGCCGTGACGGCGGCACCGGCGAGGCCTATGTCGTCACCGCCGCGCACCGCGAACCCGCTGCCGGGCACCGGGGCGAACCCCGGTGCGGCCGGCTGCTGCAGGGCGCTGCGCGGGTCCGGGACCGCGCCGAGCGGCGCCGCCTGGGCCTGCCCGCGGGCAGGGGACAGCGAGGGCGCGGCGGTCGGGGCCGACTGCCGCGATTCGTGGGAGGTGGGGTGCTCCGTCACGCGTGGGATTCCATCCGTCCGGGGCTGTGCGCCAAACGCGCCGCGGTGCCGGGCGTGCCGCTGGGGCGGCCACGCCCGACGCGCTGCGTCTCAGGCACGTCGCAGGTGCAGAAAGAGCTGGATCTCGGGTGGTACGTCCGTACTCGCCGGGGCGTATGCGTAGGCGTCCTCCCCGACGACGTCGAAACCCGCGTCGCGCACGACCCGGCGCAGGTCGTCCCGCAGGTAACCCGATACCCGGATCGAGTTGCCCAGGAACGGAATCGTGAAGTCGTCCACATCCGCCTCGACCATCGACAGGGCCAGCAGCCCCTCGGGACGTAGCAGATCATGCAGCAGGCCCAGTGCGTAAGGGATTTCCGCACGGGGCAGCATCAGAAGCGAGAAATAAGCGACGACACCGTCGAAAGAGCCGGGGCAACCGAGTCGGCCGCCGCGCAGATCGGCGATGTCCAGCCGGTGGAATTCGGCGCCCGGGACGTGCTCGCGGGCCAGGGTGACCATCGAGGGGGAGAGATCGATACCCACCACGCGGTGCCCGGCCGCCGAGAGCTGACGGGCGGTCGGCAGACCCGTACCGCACCCCAGGTCCAGGATGCGCGAGCCGGCCGGCAGCGCCTCGGACAGCCAGGCGCCCGAGGCGAGCTGGCCCTCCTTGTGCGGGAAGGCGTCGTCGTACCGGTCGCCGATCGCGTCGAACGCCTCGGCCTGGCCGGCCCGGTCCAGTGCTAACCGGTTCAGACCCTCGTATCCGTCGTAGCTAGTCGCGCTCACGACCTCGCCCCTCCTGCGACCGCGGTCAAGTTCGTTTTCCAGTTCTGGAGTTGCGCCTGTGCAGTCTTGCGGAGGACGATCCTACGTTTGACGGCCGGGGGCGCAGCAAGGGGGCTCGGCCCCGCTCCACGCCCCGCGAGGAAGAGCTTTGCCCATAGGCGCACCTTTCCACGGTTCGCCCTCTTACTCCCGTCGTTCCGCTTCACTCCCTTACGACCGCAAACGATCCGGCGCGCGGTCCCAGTCCTGCGGAAGCGCGGGAACCCGCCAGGACGGATCGGGCCGCCAGCCCTCCCAGCCGTCGGCGAACGGACCGTGCCAGGCCGTGATCTGTGCGATCGCGGCCCGGCCCGCCGACCTGACCTCGGCGGCACGGGCGTCGGTCATCAGCCCGTCCCGCTGCGCCTGCGCGAACTCGTCCTCGTCCCGCCACTCCCAGTGCCGGTCCGGATAGACACAGATGTCGAGGAAGTGGTCCTCGGAGTCCACGCCGCCCGACCAACGGCGGCGCGGCTCCTCCAGATTGACGTACCAGTTCTTGAACTGCCAGCCGCGCTCCCAGAACAGCCACACCGACCAGGGGTCGCCGGGCCGGGCCAGCTTCAGCACGCCGGTGCCGAACCACTGGTCGCGGGTGGTCCGGCGCGGTTTGGTGTAGCGGGTGGACAGCGGCTCGCGGTGCACCGGAGTGCCGTCGGCGAGCACCGGCTTGATGCACGCGGTACCGGGTGCCATCCACACCGCCAGCAGGTCCTCGGTGTCCTGGACGACGGTCATGGGACGGCAGATGTGGAACCGCCCGGCGTCGGCGTTGTCGCGATAACGCCACAGGATGTGGTCCCCGGGCGCCCAACGCCGCCCGCCCGGGGCTCCGTCCGCCGCCCGCCGCGCCCGGGGCGTCCCGCACCCGCCGGCCGTGCCGCCCTCCGTCGTGTCCACCGTGTCCGCTGTCATGCGCAGATCTTAGAGGCGCCGCATGACGCCCGCCGTGACATGAGCCGCACCATGCGTGACGGACGGGTAACGTCTGCCGCTACGGCTGTGGCGGGCGGGTCATCCGCAGCACGTCGAGCGCCTCGTCCAGCTGCTCCTCGCTCAGCAGCCCCCGCTCGACATACCCGCCCTCCAGGACGACCTGACGGATGGTCTTCCGCTCGGCCAGGGACCGCTTGGCGACCTTGGCGGCCTCCTCGTACCCCAGGTACCTGTTGAGCGGGGTGACGACCGACGGCGACGACTCGGCGTACTCCCGGGCCCGTTCGGCGTGGGCCGTGATGCCGTCGATCGTCCGGTCCGCCAGCAGCCGCGACACATTGGCCAGCAGTCGCACCGACTCCAGCACATTCTTCGCGATCACCGGCAGCATCACGTTCAGCTCGAAATTGCCGGCCGCCCCCGCCGCCGCCACCGTCGCGTCGTTCCCGGTGACCTGCGCCGCGACCATCAGCACCGCCTCCGGGACCACCGGGTTGACCTTCCCCGGCATGATCGACGAGCCCGGCTGCAGATCCGGCAACGCGATCTCCGCCAGTCCGGTACGCGGCCCGGACGCCATCCATCGCAGGTCGTTCGCGATCTTCGTCAGCCCGACCCCGATCGTCCGCAGTTGCCCGCTGGTCTCCACGAGCCCGTCGCGCGCCCCCTGCGCCTCGAAGTGGTCGCGCGCCTCGGTCAGCGGCAGCCCGGTCACCCGCACCACCTCGGCGATCACCGCCGCCGGGAAGCCGGGCGGAGTGTTGATCCCGGTGCCCACCGCTGTGCCGCCCAGCGGCAGTTCCGCCAGCCGCGGCAACGAGGCCCGCAGCCGCTCGACGCCGTACCGCACCTGGGCGGCATAGCCGCCGAACTCCTGCCCCAGCGTCACCGGCGTGGCGTCCATCAGATGCGTCCGTCCCGACTTCACGACCTCGGCGAACTCCTCCGCCTTGCGCTCCAGCGCCTCCGCCAGATGCTCCAGCGCCGGGATCAGATCGTTGAGGACGGCGGACGTCGCCGCGATGTGGATCGAGGACGGGAAGACGTCGTTGGACGACTGGCTCGCGTTGACGTGGTCGTTCGGGTGCACCTCCCGGCCCAGCCGCTCGCTCGCCAGCGTCGCGATGACCTCGTTGGCGTTCATGTTCGACGACGTCCCGGACCCGGTCTGGAACACGTCGACGGGGAAGTGGTCGTCCCACTGCCCCTCGGCGACGGCCGCCGCCGCCTCCTGGATCGCCGCCGCGATGTCCTTGTCCAGTACGCCCAGCTCGCCGTTGACCAGGGCGGCCGCGCCCTTGATCCGGGCCAGCGCCTCGATGTGCGCCCGCTCCAGCCGCTGTCCGGACAGCGGGAAGTTCTCCACCGCCCGCTGCGTCTGCGCCCGCCACTTGGCGTGCGCGGGCACCCGCACCTCGCCCATCGAGTCGTGCTCGGTCCTGAAGCCGCCGGCACCACCGGCGTCGCTGTTGTCGCTCATACCTATGTCAGTGCCCGGGAACCGCGATCTGTTCCCGGGCACCGGACCGATGTCACCTGCCTGCGGGGCAGCCGCCCTTCAGGCCCGCTATGAAGGCGCTCCAGGCCTGGTCGGGGACGAGCAGGGCGGGCCCGTGCGGATTCTTGCTGTCACGGACGGGGACGAGGCCGGGGATGTGGTCGGCTACCTCGACGCAAACTCCTCCGTCGTTGTTGCTGTAGCTGCTCTTGCGCCAGACGGCACTACTCAGGTCAGGGGCGGCTCGCATGGCGTCCAGTCCTCCATTGCCACTCGGATCATCGCCTCGGAGTCGCGGGGCGAGAGGGCCATGGCCCTGAGCAGATCGTAGTTCTGCCGTCGGGTTGCCACGTCGTTCTGATTTTCGATGATGGTGCCGGAGTGGCTGCCTTCCTCATAGGCCGTCAAAGGCTGGTGGGGCAGCGTGTAGAGCATGAGAGAGCCGCCGGCCTCGGCGTGCCCGCCGGCTGCGAACGGCAGTACCTGGACGGTGACATGCGGCTTCATCCCCGTCTTGATCAGGTATGCCAGCTGTTGGTACATCACCTTTCGCTTGCCGACGGGGCGGCGCAACACCGCTTCGTCGAGAATGAACCAGCAGCGTGGCGGCTTGGGCCTCTCCAGCAAAGCCTGCCGATCCATTCGGGCCTGCACCAGGTCTTCCACCTCGGCATCCGGGGCGTAGGGGTTTCCGAAGCGAAATGACTCCTCGGCAAGCTCCCGGGTCTGGAGAAGGCCCGGGACGGTGGCGCACGCGTACTCCTCGATGACCGCGGCCCGGCTCTCGATTTCGCTGATGACGCGGCGGTATTTGCCCGGGAAGGGCTCCTTCTTGGCGAGGGTGTGCAATCGGGCGAAGAGCTCGCCGGTGCCGAAGCACACATCCAGCTTCGTGGGCAGGTCGTCGTACGGCAGTGACTCGGCCGCCTCGATGCGGGCGAGTTGGGACTTGCTGTAGTTCACCACCTCTGAAAGACGTCTCAGTGACATCTCTGCCCTCTCTCGGTGGCGGCGCAGCTCCGCGCCGAAGAGGTCACGTACGGAGCGGTCCGGGGTGAGTTCTCGCGCTTCGAAGGTCATTGGCCTGTCCCTCCCTGTCCCGAATGTGATCTGGGACAGCAACCCTCTGTCGATCGTAGCCAGCACAGAGCAACCATGAGGGCACAGAAGGTGATTACCCCGGCGACCGCCACAACGGCCCCGGGGCATGGCCAACGCTTGATCCACAAGGAGCGTCAACATGGTGGAGCCTATTGCCCGTTGCCTCGCCTGGGTGCGGGCTTTACTCATTCCGCGGGCGTCGGGGCGGCACCGGGCATCCGCCCCCTCGGCGCACCACTGCCCGGTGGCCGTCCGTACGGTCCTCGTACGGCCCTGGAACCCGCCGCCGCTGCCGGGGCGCGTACGCCGCCGCAGGCCCGCCGAACCAAGGGTGGACGGCGACGCCACGCCCCTCGTCCGCCCCTACTACGCCGCCTACGAGCGCCGGCCGCAGCCCGCGGAGGTGGTCTGGTGAGTGCCGCATCCACGCCGCCGGGCCCGCCGCCCAGGAAGTCGCTGATGACGCTGCGGGTCTACAGCACTACCCGCGAGGGCGTGGTGACGGAGGAACAGGTGTCGGTCCATGTGGTGGCCGGTGACCGATTCGACCCGTACGGGCTCAGCCAGGCATGGCCGCCCTGCGCCTGTCCTCGTCATCGGTGAGGCATGGCGGACCTGTGGTCGCCAACGGCAGCAGAGCCCCCGACGGAACGTCAGGGGCTCTGTGGGGTCCTGCGGGTGCGTCAGCTTCCCGAGCGCACCGGGATGCTGGTGAACGTCGGGGCCGGGGCCGGGTCCTGGAAGAAGTCGTTGCCCTTGTCGTCGACGACGATGAAGGCCGGGAAGTCCTCGACCTCGATCTTCCAGACGGCTTCCATGCCGAGCTCCTCGTACTCCAGGACCTCGACCTTCTTGATGCAGTCCTGGGCGAGGCGGGCGGCCGGGCCGCCGATGGAGCCGAGGTAGAAGCCGCCGTGGGCGTGGCAGGCGTCGGTGACCTGCTGGGAGCGGTTGCCCTTGGCCAGCATCACCTTGGAGCCGCCGGCGGCCTGGAACTGCTCGACGTAGGCGTCCATCCGGCCGGCCGTGGTCGGGCCGAAGGATCCGGAGGCGTAGCCCTCGGGGGTCTTGGCCGGGCCGGCGTAGTAGACGGGGTGGTTCTTGAGGTACTCCGGCATCTCCTCGCCGGCGTCCAGGCGTTCCTTGATCTTCGCGTGGGCGATGTCGCGGGCGACGACCAGGGTGCCGGTGAGGGACAGGCGGGTCTTGACCGGGTGCTTGGTCAGCTCGGCGAGGACGTCGTCCATCGGGCGGTTGAGGTCGATGGCGACCGCGTCGAGGTCGGGGCCCGCGCCCTCGGTCAGCTCCTCGGCCGTCGTCTCCGGGAGGAAGCGGGCCGGGTCGGTCTCCAGCTGCTCCAGGAAGACGCCCTCAGCGGTGATCTTCGCGACGGCCTGGCGGTCCGCGGAGCAGGACACCGCGATGGCGACCGGGCAGGACGCGCCGTGGCGGGGCAGGCGGACGACGCGGACGTCGTGGCAGAAGTACTTGCCGCCGAACTGCGCACCGATGCCGATCTTCTGCGTCAGCTCGAAGACCTTGTCCTCCAGCTCCTTGTCGCGGAAGCCGTGGCCGGTGGGGGAGCCCTCGGCGGGCAGCTCGTCGAGGTAGTGCGCGGAGGCGTACTTGGCGGTCTTGAGGGCGTACTCGGCCGACGTACCGCCGACGACGATGGCGAGGTGGTACGGCGGGCAGGCCGCCGTGCCCAGCGAACGGATCTTCTGCTCCAGGAACTTCATCATGGAGGCCTCGTTGAGGACCGCCTTGGTCTCCTGGAAGAGGAAGGACTTGTTGGCGCTGCCGCCGCCCTTGGCCATGAAGAGGAACTTGTAGGCGCCGCCGTCGGTCGCGTACAGCTCGATCTGCGCCGGGAGGTTGGAGCCGGTGTTCTTCTCGTCCCACATCGTCAGCGGGGCCATCTGCGAGTACCGCAGGTTCAACTGCGTGTAGGCGTCGTAGATGCCGCGGGAGAGGGCCGCCTCGTCGCCGCCCCCGGTCAACACGTTCTGGCCGCGCTTGCCCATGACGATCGCGGTGCCGGTGTCCTGGCACATGGGCAGGACACCTGCCGCGGCGATGTTGGCGTTCTTGAGCAGGTCGAGCGCGACGAAGCGGTCGTTGGCGCTGGCCTCGGGGTCGTCCAGGATCTTGCGGAGCTGGGCGAGGTGGGCCGGGCGCAGATAGTGCGAAATGTCGTGCATCGCCTCGGCGGCCAGCTTGCGCAGCGCCTCCGGCTCGACCTTGAGGAACGTCCGGCCGTCGGCCTCGAAGGTGCTGACGCCCTCCGAGGTGACGAGGCGGTACGGGGTGGTGTCCTCACCTACGGGGAGAAGGTCGGTGTAGGCGAATTCCGGCATCGAAGGTCATTCCTTACTCGGAGAGGTCCGGCTGGCGTCTACGGCAGCGCCTGAACAGCGTAGAACCCTGGCGGCCCGGCACGGCTGTGAGGTAAGGCTCAGTCGGCACACACAGCTCCGGCAGATCCCTGGTCGCGATCTATCGCGTTTCGGTACGCTGGGGTGGTGGATGCAGACAACGGGGGACGACCGGGCCCTGACACCCCGCCCGAACCGCTTCAGACCGGACCGCTTCAGAAGCAGGACCCGCGGCAGGACGGGCAGCCGGTGAAGCTGACCAAGCCGGCACCCGCCGCGGTGGCCGAGGGCGACATCCGCGCGTCCGACGCGGACCGCGACCGGGTCGCCGAGATCCTCCGCGAGGCCCTCGCGGAGGGCCGGCTGGATCCGGAGGAGCACGCCGAGCGGATCGACACGGTCTACCGCGCCAAGACCATGGGGGAACTGGAGCCCGTCCTGCGGGATCTGCCCGCGGCGCGCGGCGGCCGTCCGCAGCCGGGCCCCGGCGGCGATGCCTACGGGGGCGGCGCCCCGGTCCCGGACCAGAACCTCGTCGCGATCTTCAGCGCCTCGATCCGCAAGGGCCGCTGGCAGGTTCCCGCGCGGATCAACGCCTTCGCGCTCTTCGGCGCGGTCGAGATCGATCTGACCGAGGCGGTCTTCCCGCAGCAGCAGGTCCAGATCAATGCCACGTCGATCTTCGGCAGTGTGGAGATCCGGGTGCCGGAGAACATCACGCTGCGCAGCAACGGCTCCGGCGTGCTGGGCAGCTTCGAGGTCGAGGCCAACGACGCGGAGGACGCCGACGCCCCGCAGGTCCTGGTCAACGGCTATGCCGTCCTGGGCAGCGTGGAGGCCCGGCCCAAGCGGGGCGCCTGGATACGCGATCTGCGCGACCGGCTGCGCGAAGGGCGCCGCGAGCTGCGGCACCAGCTGCGAGAGGAGCACCGCGAGCGGCACGAGCAACTGCGCGAGGAGCACCGCGAGCGCCATGAGTACCTGCGCCGGGAGCGCCGGGACATGCACGAGCAGCTGCGCTCCGAACGCCGCGAACGCCGGGACCGTTTCCGCAAGTGAGCGGATGGCCCGGGGCGGAGTCCGTTCCCCGGGCCATGGGTCGACGGGCCGCGCGGGACAGGCCGTCAGCGGCGGTTTTCTTGTTGTCGCACGATCGCCACGGTGTGCATAAGCGTGCGCACAGCGGGTAGGGCTGGTGCATCGTCTCTCGTGCGGCTGCGGGGTGCGAAAAAAGGCCGTGCGCAGCGAGACGGGCAAGGGTGATTCTCTCGCCGAAGCCGTCGTCAGGAGTGGACCGTGCTGCTACCGCATCAGACCCTGCAGGATGCCGCTGTCGTACCGCCCCCGCAAGTGCCTGATCGTGACGAAGCCGGTCCCTGGCATTCGGAGGCGGTGTGCCGCCGGGACGAGGCCGGGCTGTTCTTCGCTCCGTCGAAGGAGCCGACCGCCGCGCGGCTGGCCAGGGAGGAGGCCGCAAAGCGGGTGTGCGCCCGGTGTCCGGTGATGGTCGAGTGCCGGGAGCATGCACTGCTCCAGCCCGAGCCGTACGGCGTCTGGGGCGGGCTGACCGCGGCCGAGCGCCGGGTCGTGCTGACCCGGCGGCGGCGCCGGGAGTCCGAACTCCAGCGTGCGGCCCATTTGCCCGCGGCAGGCTGACCACCGCGACATCGGCTTCGGCTCGTCAGACACCACAGGGCGTATGGGACACCTCGCCCCCGCCGGAGAGTCTCCGGCGGGGGCGAAGTGTGTGGTCGACGGTCGGCAGGGCCGCCGGGGCGCCGTCAGCTGGGGCGCTCGAAGTCCACCGAGCTGTACGCACGCAGCTTGGACAGCCGGTGCTGGGAGTCGATCTGCCGGATCGTGCCGGACTTGGAACGCATCACCAGGGACTGGGTGTAGGCGTTCTCGGCGCGGTAGCGCACGCCGCGCAGCAACTCTCCGTCGGTGATGCCGGTGGCGACGAAGAAGACGTTGTCACCGCGGACCAGGTCGTCGATCTCCAACACCTTGTCCAGGTCGTGCCCGGCCGCCAGCGCGCGCTCGCGCTCCTCGTCGTCCTTGGGCCACAACTTGCCCTGGAAGGAGCCGCCCAGACACTTCAGCGCACAGGCCGCGATGATCCCCTCGGGCGTACCGCCGATGCCCAGCAGCAGGTCGACGCCGGTGCCCTCGCGGGCCGCCATGATCGCGCCGGCGACATCGCCGTCGGCGATGAACTTGATCCGGGCCCCGGCCTCCCGGACCTCCTTGACCAGGCCCTCGTGGCGCGGCCGGTCGAGAATGACCACGGTGACGTCCTCGACCGCGGACTTCTTCGCCTTGGCGATCCGCTTGATGTTCACCGCCACCGGCGCCGTGATGTCGACGAAGTCGGCGGCCTCCGGGCCCGTGGCGAGCTTGTCCATGTAGAAGACCGCGGACGGGTCGAACATCGAGCCGCGCTCGGCCACCGCCAGCACGGACACGGCGTTCGCCATGCCCTTGGCGGTCAGCGTCGTCCCGTCCACCGGGTCCACGGCCACGTCGCACTCCGGGCCGGTCCCGTCTCCCACCCGCTCGCCGTTGTAGAGCATCGGGGCGTTGTCCTTCTCGCCCTCCCCGATGACCACGACGCCGTTCATCGACACGGTGTGGATCAGGGCGCGCATGGCCTTCACCGCCGCGCCGTCCGCGCCGTTCTTGTCACCTCGCCCCACCCAGCGGCCCGATGCCATGGCACCGGCCTCGGTGACCCGGACGAGTTCCAGGGCGAGGTTGCGGTCCGGGGCCTCGGGGCTGACCTCGAGTTGGGACGGGAGATGATGCTCGGTCATCGAGCGACCTTTCTGTACGGCGACGGCCGTGAAGGACGAGGGTGGCTGTGCGGCGGTGCGGAGGTTTCCCCAGAGGCACTGTGGGGTCTCCCCAGAGGCTCACAGTATCTTCCGGGCGCCAAAATGAGCAGTGGGCCCTTCGCATGAGCGGCCGCCGGGGAGTCGGGATCCGGGGCGAATGCGCAGGTGGGGGGCTTTGCCGGGGGGTGTGTCGGAGCCGACGCGGGGATGGGGGACGATAGGGGCGTGGCAGGTATGCGAGGCAGGCAGACGGTGCGGGACATGGTCCTGTCACTGGCAGTGATCGGCATTCTCGTCGGGGTGATCTACGTCTTCATCCCGCACGACGAGAGCGCCGACGCGGAGAAGGCGGCGGTCAAGACCGTCGACTACCGCGTGGAGCTGATCACCGCCCGGCGGGCGGCGCCGTACCCGGTCGCCGCACCCCAGGGGCTGCCCAAGACCTGGCGCGCCACCTCCGTTTCCTACCGGGCGAGCGAGGACGGCAACGGCGGCGCCTGGCATCTGGGCATGCTCGACCCGGAGCAGCAGTACGCGTCCATCGAGCAGAGCGACGCGGCGCCGCGCCAGTTCATCAAGGACGTCACGCTCGGCGCGACCAAGGTCGAGGGCAAGCAGGCCGTCGGCAGCAAGAAGTGGGACCGCTACGAGGGGGACAAGTACCGGGCGCTGGTCCGCCAGGAGCCCGGGGTGACCACGGTCGTCACGGGCACCGCGCCGTACGGGCGGCTCGCCGATCTGGCCGCCGCGCTGGTCGCGAAGAAGACCTGAGGGCCGGGCTGCGGACCGCTTGAGCGCCGGTCCGCGAAGGGCTTGAACGGCGCCGGTCCGCGAAAGGTTTGACCGGCGCCGGTCCGCGAAAGGCCTGAGTCGCCGACCTGCGTACGACGTGGGCGCTCGCCTGCGAAAAGGCTGGAAAAGGGGCCGGACGGGCGGGAAACCGCCGGTGGGCCCGCGTGGACGAGGAGGCCGCCGCATCCGGAAGGGATGCGGCGGCCTCCTCGTTGCGCAGGGCCCTGCGGGGGCGTGGCGGGGCTCAGACGGCGGTGACGGCCTCGTCGAAGGTGAGCCGCGGCGAGCGCGGGGAGAAGGCGTCGGTGCCCGGCTTGCCGATGTTGATCACGAGGAACGACTTCTGCTTGCCGTCACCGAAGAACTCCTTGTCGATGCCGGTGAAGTCGAAGCCGGTCATCGGGCCGGCGGCCAGGCCGGCGGCGCGGACGCCCACGATGAAGTAGCCGGCCTGGAGGGTGGCGTTCTGGGTGCCGGCGGTCTCGCGGGTCGCGGCCTCGGAGAAGAACGCGTCCTTGATGCCCGGGGCGTGCGGGAAGAGCTGCGGCAGCTTCTCGTGGAACTCCAGGTCCACGGAGAGGATCGCGGTCAGCGGCGCGCTGAGGGTCTTCGGGCCGTTGGCGCCCATGGCGTGCGTGACCAGGCGCTGACGGGCCTCCTGCGAACGGACCAGGGTTATCCGCAGCGGCGACTGGTTGAAGGCGGTCGGGCCGAACTTCACCAGGTCGTAGATGGCCTGGATCTGCTCGTCCGTCACGGGCTCGTCCGTGAACGTGTTGGCGGTCTGGGCCTCCCGGAAGAGAAGGTCCTGCGCGGTGGCGTCAAGGGCGAGAGACATCAAGAGCACCTCGTGGTCAGCTGGGGGCAAGGATCAGCGGCACACAGCGGACCGTGTGGTTGCTGTGGCCACTGGAGGGTTCTACCGGAAATTACCGTAATCCAGATAGGTTAAGTTTCAACTAAATCTGAGTAATTGTGACCTGGTTCACATGCGTGCCGGACCCCGCGAGCCCGGTCTGATCCACACGGCAGACCCTAGGCGCGTTCCGTCTCCGCCTCGTCCGACGACTCCGCCAGCGCCGCGTCCAGGCGGGCCCGGGCGCCGTCCAGCCAGCGGCGGCAGACCTTCGCCAGCGCCTCGCCGCGCTCCCACAGCGCGAGTGACTCCTCCAGCGTCGTGCCGCCCGCCTCCAGGCTGCGGACGACCTCGATCAGTTCGTCCCGCGCCTGCTCGTAGCCGAGCGTGGAGTCCAGCGGCTCCACTCCGGTCTCCGTGCCGGCCGCCGCGCCCTGTTCCGCGTCCGCCGCGCCGTCCGTCTTCGCCTTCGCCATGTGTCCCACCCTAAGAGTCCGTATGAGTCCGTCTTCGTCCTATGCGGGGGGTGCGGCGGCGTCCGGGGGGCCGTCCACCCGCACCCGGAATGCGCCCTCGGCCACCCTGGCCCGCAGTTCCTCGTCCGCGGCGACCTCGGCGGGGCTGCGCACGGCCGTCCCGTCCGGCTTCTGCAGCACCGCATAGCCGCGTTCCAGCGTCGCCTTCGGGGAGAGCGCGACCACCCGCGCGAGGGTGTGCGTCAGCTCCGAGTCGGCGCGGTCCAGCAGATGCCCCAGGGTCCGCCGGCCGCGCGCCAGCAGCGCCGTGACCTGCTCCTCGCGGTCCTCGACCATCCGCTGCGGCCGCTGTATGCACGGCCGCTGCAGCGCGGCGGCCAGCCCCCGCTCCTCCCGCTGGACGAAGCCGTCGATCGCGCGCCGGGCCCGCTCCCGCAGCTGCCCGATCCGGGCCAGCTCCTCGCCGACGTCCGGCACGACCTTCTTCGCCGCGTCCGTCGGTGTCGAGGCGCGCAGATCGGCGACCAGATCGAGCAGTGGGGTGTCCGGCTCATGCCCGATCGCCGAGACGACCGGGGTCACGGCCGCGCCCACCGCCCGGATGAGCTGCTCGTCGGAGAACGGCAGCAGATCCTCCACGCTGCCGCCGCCGCGCGCCACGATGATCACGTCCACCTCGGGCAGCGCGTCCAGCTCCTGGAGCGCGCCGATCACCTGGGGGACCGCACGGACCCCCTGCACCGGCACGTTGCGCACCGCGAAGCGGACGGCCGGCCAGCGGTGCCGGGCGTTCTCCAGGACGTCCCGCTCCGCGGCGCTCGCCCGGCCGCAGACCAGCCCGATCAGCTGCGGAAGGAACGGCAGTGGCTTCTTGCGGTCCGCCGCGAACAGCCCCTCCGCCGCCAGCGACTTCTTCAACTGCTCCAGCCGGGCGAGGAGTTCACCCACTCCGACCGGTTTGATCTCGGCGGCCCGCAGGGAGAGCTGACCGCGCGGGGCGTACCACTCCGGTTTGGCGTGCACCACCACCCGGGCGCCCTCGCTCACCACGTCGGCGATCTTGTCGAAGACCTGGCGGTAGCACGTCACGCTCACCGAGATGTCGTACGAGGGGTCGCGCAGCGTCAGGAAGACCACGCCCGCGCCGGGCCGCCGCGAGAGCTGGGTGATCTGCCCCTCCACCCACACCGCGCCGAGCCGGTCGATCCAACCGCCGATGAGCCGGGACACCTCGCCGACCGGGATCGGCGTTTCCGGGGACGTAGAAACAGCCATACGAGGGAGACTAGCGGCGGCCACTGACAGTGGCGGCGGCCGCGCGGGGCGTGGCCGGGCGCCGGACCGGATGCCGGGGGGGGCGGCCGGCGGCTCCGGTCTCAGGTCCGGTGCCCGTGCAGCCCCTCGCCTCCGTCCCGGCGCCCGCCCGCTCAGCCGTGGCCGGCCTCGCCTCCCCGCCGCTCACCCCCGCCC
>NZ_SDIG01000269.1:0-5442 GCF_004122755.1 Streptomyces sp. TM32 | reverse complement strand
CCGCAGGCGCCACGGCGAAACACCACCACGGCGGGCCAGCCGACCACGTACGGCGCGCCGCAAAGCGCAACGGCGAACAACACCCACGGCGGGAAAGCCGACAACGTGGGGGGAGAGCCAAGCGCTCAGCGAACGGTGAAGTGGACGATGTCGTCCAGGAACGGGATGTGGATCCACGGCTTGGGCTGCACCATCAGCGACAGCATCACGATCACGAAGCCGAGCACCCCGTACGTCAGCATGTCGGTGAAGCGGGAGCGCACGGCCAGCATCCCGACCGACGGCAGCGCCCACCGCAGCACCGCGCCGGCCAGCAGGGAGAGCCCGATCACGATCGCTCCGATACGGAACGCGTCGAGCGCCACGAGCAGCAGCCCGACCGCGACCCCGCTCATCACGCTGAGCAGCGGCCACTGCCGGGCGGGCGCGGGGTAGCCGCCCGAGGCGGCCCGCCCGCCGCCCTCCGGCCGGGCGGTGTCGCGGGTCAGCGTCGGAAAGCGGCGTGAGCGCTGCGGCTCGGAGGCCCCCTCCGAATGCGCTTCGGCAGCCATGGCGGGCAATCCCTTCCGGTATCCGGATCCGTCTGTCAGGGACAGGGTCTCAGGTCCTCGGCCCGACGTCGTCAGCCGGCCGCGCGCTCGGCGGCCTCGACGACGTTGACCAGCAGCTGGGCGCGGGTCATCGGCCCGACACCGCCCGGGTTGGGGGCGACCCAGCCGGCCACCTCGGCCACGCCCGGGTGCACATCGCCGACGATCTTGCCCGCCTCGTCGCGGCTGACGCCGACGTCCAGGACGGCCGCGCCGGGCTTGACGTCCTCGGGCTTGATGATGTGCGGCACACCGGCGGCGGCGACGATGATGTCGGCCTGCTTGAGGTGCGACGACAGATCACGGGTGCCGGTGTGACACTGGGTGACCGTGGCGTTCTCCGACTTGCGGGTCAGCACCAGCGGCATCGGACGGCCGATGGTGATCCCGCGGCCGACGACGACCACGTGCGCGCCCTTGATCTCGACCTCGTGCCGCCGCAGCAGCTGGACGATGCCGTACGGGGTGCAGGGCAGCGGGCCCTCGATGCCCAGGACCAGGCGGCCCAGGCTCATCGGGTGCAGCCCGTCGGCGTCCTTGGCCGGATCCATCAGCTCCAGGACCCGGTTGGCGTCGATGCCCTTGGGGAGCGGGAGTTGGACGATGTAGCCGGTGCAGGCCGGGTCCTCGTTCAGCTCCCGTACGACCGCCTCGATCTCCTCCTGGGTGGCGGTCGCCGGCAGCTCGCGCTGGATCGAGGCGATGCCGACCTGGGCGCAGTCGCGGTGCTTGCCGTTGACGTACCAGCGGCTGCCCGGGTCGTCGCCGACCAGGAGGGTGCCCAGGCCGGGCTGCACGCCCTTGGCCTTCAGGGCCTCGACGCGGGTGGTGAGCTCGGACTTGATGGCGGCTGCGGTGGCCTTGCCATCCAGAATCTGGGCAGTCATGCCCCCATCCTCCCGGATGAGGGCGGCTGCCTTCCAATCAGGGCACCCTGGGGCGTCCGTGGCCGGAATTGATCATTGCACTTGGACAACGGCCCCCGGACCCAACTGGACAGAGTGAATGCGCAACTAGAAGGATTGACGCGCAGTGCCGCAGGCATCGTCGGGGGGTCGCCAGTGAAACCTGTTTTTCCTCCGCGTCGCGCCGCGCGGTCCAGAAGGACCCAACGGAGGAAAACCGCAGATGAGTTTCGGTGACCCGAACAACCCGTACGGCCAGCAGCCGCCGCAGGCCCCCTACGGCCAGCAGCCGCCGGTCCCGCCCCAGGGACAGCCCGGCTACGGGTACCCCCAGCAGCCCCCGCAGCAGCCGTACGGCTACCCGCAGCAGCAGCCCGTCCCGCCGCAGCAGGGGTACGGCTACCCGCAGCAGGCGGCGGCCCCCTACGGCCAGCCGGGCATGCCGGGCATGGGGATGCCGACGGGTTACGCGAGCTGGGGTGCGCGGCTGTGCGCCCTGCTCATCGACGGTCTGATCGTGGGCCTGGCGCCCGGCGTCCTGTACGGCATCGCGGCCATCGTGGCGCTGTCCTCCGCGAGCGACGTCAGCAGCTGCGCCTACAACGACTACCAGTGCCAGTCGGACGCGGCCGGCCCGCCGGCCTTCACCGTCATCCTGATCATCCTGGCCGCCCTCGCGGCCATGGCGGGCGGCATCTTCATGCTCGTCAAGGAAGGCAACACCGGCCAGACCGTGGGCAAGAAGGCCATGAGCATCCGGCTGGTCCGCGAGGACACCGGTCAGCCGCTCGGCTTCGGTATGGCCTTCGTCCGCCGCCTGGCGCACTTCCTCGACAGCATCGCCTGCTACATCGGCTGGCTGTGGCCGCTGTGGGACGACAAGGGCCAGACCTTCGCCGACAAGGCCGTCGGCTCGGTGGTCGTCAAGACCCAGTAAGCGGTTCGGGCGCACGCCCGCCCGAAGTGCACCACTCCGTGAAGGCCCCCTCGCCACTGCGCGATCGGGGCCTTCGCGGCTCCGTTCACGTCGCTTGAAGGACACCGCCCGTGAGTTATCCCCCGCAGAACCCTTACGGTCCGCCGCCGGGTCAGCAGCCCGGTTACGGCTATCCCCAGCAGCAGCCGTCGCCGTACGGCCCCTACCCGGGCGGCGGCCCCGTGCCCGGCATGCAGCCGCAGTACCCGGTGGTGATGCCCGGCGGGGTCAAGGCCGCGCGGGCGATCATGTTCGTGCTCGCCGGGCTGAACGTCATCGGCCTGATCATCGCCGTGATGGGCCTGGGCAGCGTCAGCAAGGCCGCGCACCACACCTCGCCGTACGCCTCCTCGGACGAAACCTCCATGCTGAGCCTCGGCAAGGGCGTCCTGATCTTCGTCATCGTGCTGATCGTGATCTTCTCAGCGGTCGCGATCACGGTGGCCCTGCAGTGCGGCAACGGCGGCAAGGGCGTCCGGATCGGTGCCATCGTCTTCGGTATCGCCAACACCCTCGTGAGCCTGATGACCTTTCCGTTCGGGCTGGTGCACACCGTCCTCGGCATTCTGGTCATCGCGTTCATGTCGAAGGACGAGAGCAACCGCTGGTTCGTCCGGCCGCGTTACTGACCGCGTCGCGCACACGGCGAAGGGCCGCCCCCCGGTCGGGGTGCGGCCCTTCGCGCGCGGTGGCCCGCCGGATCAGTGGAAGAAGTGCCGGGTACCGGTGAAGTACATCGTCACGCCGGCCTTCGCGGCGGCCTCGACGACGAGCTCGTCCCGCACCGAACCGCCCGGCTGGACCACGGCCTTGATGCCGGCCGCCGTGAGGATCTCCAGGCCGTCCGGGAACGGGAAGAACGCGTCCGAGGCGGCGTACGAGCCCCGCGCGCGCTCCTCGCCCGCCCGCTCGACCGCGAGCTTCGCGGAGTCGACGCGGTTGACCTGGCCCATGCCGACGCCGACCGAGGCACCGTCCTTGGCCAGCAGGATCGCGTTGGACTTGACGGCGCGGCAGGCCCGCCAGGCGAAGGCCAGCTCCGCGAGCTCGGCGGCGGGCAGCGCCTCGCCGGTGGCCAGCGTCCAGTTCGCCGGGTCGTCGCCCGCCGCCTGGAACACATCGGTGTGCTGGATGACCGCACCGCCGGAGAGGAACTTCACATCGCCGGGCCGGGTCGGCAGGCCCTCGACCTTCAGGACGCGGATGTTCTTCTTCTTGGCGAGGACCTCGACCGCGCCGGCCTCGTACGCCGGGGCCGCGATGACCTCGGTGAAGATCTCCGCGACCTGCTCGGCCAGCTCGATGGTGACCGGACGGTTGACGGCGATCACGCCGCCGTACGCCGAGAGCGGGTCGCAGGCGTGCGCCTTGCGGTGGGCCTCGGCGATGTCCTTGCCGGTCGCGATGCCGCAGGGGTTCGCGTGCTTGATGATCGCGACACACGGCTCGTCGTGGTCGAAGGCGGCCCGGCGCGCGGCCTCGGTGTCGATGTAGTTGTTGAAGGACATCTCCTTGCCGTGCAGCTGCTCGGCGTTGGCGATGCCGCCCGGCTCGCCGTCCGTGTAGAGGGCGGCGGCCTGGTGCGGGTTCTCGCCGTAGCGCAGGGTGCCCTTGCGCTCCAGGGTCGCGCCGACGAACTCCGGGAGCCCGTTGTAGTCGTCCTCGGGGGCGTAGAGGTCGGTGAACCAGGAGGCGACGGCGGTGTCGTACGCCGCCGTGTGCTGGAAGGCCTCCGCCGCCAGCCGCCGGCGGTCGGCGAGCCCGAAGCCGCCGGCCTCGACGGCCCGGAGGACCTCCCCGTACCGCGCGGGGTTGACGACGACGGCGACCGACGGGTGGTTCTTGGCGGCGGCACGGACCATCGAGGGGCCGCCGATGTCGATCTGCTCCACGCACTCGTCGGGCGTGGCACCGGAGGCGACGGTCTCCCGGAACGGGTAGAGGTTGACGATCACCAGGTCGAACGGCTCGACACCGAGCTCGCCGAGCTGCCGGCGGTGGTCGTCCAGGCGCAGGTCGGCCAGGATGCCGGCGTGCACCTTCGGGTGGAGGGTCTTGACCCGGCCGTCGAGGCACTCGGGGAAGCCCGTCAGCTCCTCGACCTTGGTGACCGGCACCCCGGCCGCGGCGATCTTCGCGGCCGTCGATCCGGTCGAGACGAGCTGGACGCCCGCCGCGTGCAGCCCCTGGGCCAGGTCCTCCAGCCCGGACTTGTCATAGACGCTGACCAGCGCGCGGCGGATGGGCCGCTGCGTACCTTCGGTGGCGGTCACGAGATACGTACCTTTCGTCCCTCAATGCGGTAGCCGTTCCGGGCCAGTTGCCCCACGACCTCGACGAGCAGCGATCGCTCGACTTCCTTGATGCGCTCATGCAGCGCGGATTCCTCGTCCTCGTCCCGGACCTCGACCACGCCCTGGGCGATGATCGGGCCGGTGTCGACGCCGTCGTCGACGAAGTGGACGGTGCATCCGGTGACCTTCGCGCCGTACGCGAGCGCGTCGCGCACGCCGTGGGCACCGGGAAAACTCGGCAGCAGCGCCGGGTGGGTGTTCACGATCCGGCCGCCGAAGCGGGCGAGGAACTCCTTGCCCAGGATCTTCATGAAGCCGGCCGAGACCACCAGGTCGGGCTCGTAGGCGGCGGTCGCCTCGGTCAGGGCGGCGTCCCAGTCCGTGCGGCTGTCGTGGTCCTTGACCCGGCAGATGAACGTCGGCAGCTGCGCGGACTCGGCGCGTTCCAGGCCCTTGATCGCGCCACGGTCGGCGCCGACGGCCACGATCTCGGCCCCGTAGGTCTCCGGGCCCTGCTCGGCGATGGCGTCCAGCAGGGCCTGCAGGTTCGTGCCGGAACCCGAGACGAGCACGACGATGCGGGCCGGACGGCCGGGTCGGGCGGGCGGTGAACCGCTCCTCGCCGCTGTGCTCGCGCCGGAACGCCTGGACGATCCGCAGTCCGGCCACGCTCTCCT
>NZ_SDIG01000268.1:0-5476 GCF_004122755.1 Streptomyces sp. TM32 | reverse complement strand
GGCGGGGGAGGCGGCGTGGCCGGGACCGCCGGCGCGGGCCGGGTCTCCTCGTCGGGCGCCGTAGGGGCGCTGCGGGCCGTCTCCTGGAGGGCTTCCCGGGCCTGCCACGCTTCCCGTTCCGCCTGGCGGGCTCGCTCTTGCGGTGTGTGCGCCGCTGGTTCCGGGGCGGTGGGCTGCCGGGCCTTCGAGCGGCGGGCCGTCCGTACGGCGCGATAGCGGGTGATCGTCCCCAGCGTGAAGATCGTCAGGACCAGCAGCACCATCAGCTCGCCGATGAGGATGCCCCAGAAGAGGCCGTAACCGGAGAGCTGGTCCTTGGGGGTGTCGGGCCAGGCGGCGGCCATGTTGTGCGGTGCGGAGACCAGATGGCGCAGCGCCATCGGCGTACCGGGGTAGGTGACGCCGGTGGGCCAGGCACCGTGGGCGAAGAAGCCGGACAGGCCCGTCGCGCTCCACACCAGCACGGTCAGGCCCAGCAGGAAGGCGAGCAGCCCGACCAGCAGGGAGTCGGGGACGCCGCGTCCCCGGGGGGCGGGCGCGTCGCGGTAGCCGCCGGCGCCCCGTTCGTCGTCGTATCCGGGCCTCACGCCACCGTCTCGCTCGACTCGTCTCTCCACTGCCGCTCCATCGCCATCGCGTCGGCGCGTGCCTCGGCCTCGGCGTCCGCCGCCGCCTGGAGGGCGCGCGCCTCGTCCGTCGGCATCGCGGAGGCCTCGGTCATCGCCCGGTCGGTGTAGACCAGCGGGCGTTCGGCCTCGGTGATGAGGTGTTTGACGACCTGGACGTTGCCGTTGACGTCCCAGACGGCGATGCCGGGGGTGAGGGTCGGGATGATCTCGACGGCCCAGCGGGGCAGGCCGAGCACCCGGCCGGTGGCCCGTGCCTCGTCGGCCTTCTGGGCGTAGATCGTGCGGGTCGAGGCCATCTTGAGGATCGCCGCGGCCTCGCGGGCGGCGGCGCCGTCGACCACATCGCTGAGGTGGTGGACGACGGCCACGAACGACAGGCCGAGCCGGCGGCCGAACTTCAGCAGCCGCTGGAAGAGCTGGGCCACGAAGGGGGAGTTGATGATGTGCCAGGCCTCTTCCACCAGGAAGATGCGCTTCTTGCGGTCGGGGCGGATCCAGGTGTGCTCCAGCCAGACGCCGACGATCGCCATCAGGATCGGCATCGCGATGGAGTTGCGGTCGATGTGCGAGAGGTCGAAGACGATGAGGGGGGCGTCGAGGTCGATGCCGGCCGAGGTGGGCCCGTCGAACATGCCGCGCAGGTCACCGTCGACGAGCCGGTCGAGGACCAGCGCGACGTCCAGGCCCCAGGCCCGGACATCGTCTATGTCGACGTTCATCGCCTCCGCCGACTCCGGTTCCGGGTGCCGCAGCTGCTCGACGATGTCGGTCAGGACGGGCTGCCGGTCGGTGATGGTCTCGGTGACGTACGCGTGGGCGACCTTGAGGGCGAAGCCGGAGCGCTCGTCCAGGCCGTGGCCCATCGCGACCTCGATGATGGTGCGCAGCAGGGCCAGCTGGCCGGTGGTGGTGATCGACGGGTCGAGGGGGTTGAGGCGGATCCCGCCGTTGAGGGCGGCGGTCGGGTCCAGGCGGATGGGGGTTATCCCCAGCTCCTCGGCGATGAGGTTCCATTCGCCGACGCCGTCCTCGCCCTGGGCGTCCAGGACGACGACCTGGCGGTCGCGGAACCGCAGCTGGCGCAGGACGTAGGTCTTCTCCAGCGCGGACTTGCCGTTGCCGGACTCGCCGAGGACCAGCCAGTGCGGGGCCGGCAGCTGCTGGCCGTAGAGCTGGAACGGGTCGTAGATGTAGCCCTTGCCGCTGTAGACCTCACGGCCGATGATCACGCCGGAGTCGCCGAGACCGGGGGCGGCGGTGGGCAGATACACCGCCTGGGCCTGGCCGGTGGAGGTGCGTACGGGCAGCCGGGTCGTCTCCACCTTCCCGAACAGGAAACTGGTGAACGCGTCGGTGAGCGCTCCGAGCGGATCGAGCATGGCCATGACGTACGCGCCTCCCAGCGGCTTTAGCGGCGGATTCCGGTCGCGAACGGCAGGGTGTTGACGAACGCCCGGTGGTGCTCGCGGTCGCACCACTCCAGCTTGAGGTAGGACTTGCCGGCCGAGGCGCGGATGGTGCGCTTGTCGCGGGCCAGCGCCTCGGGCGAGCGGGAGGAGACCGTGAGGTAGCCGACGAGGTTGACGCCGGCGGCGCCGGAGGCCAGGTCCTCGCCGCGCTGGTCCACGCGGCCGTGGTGGGCGACGTCCCGCGGGTCGACGACGCGGTTCATCTTGGCGGCGCGGCTGGCCTCGGCGTCGTCGTTGGTCTTCTCCGTCAGCATCCGCTCGATGGCCACCTCGGTGGGCTCCAGGTCCATGCAGACCGCGACCGTACGGATCACGTCCGGGGTGTGCACCAGGAGGGGCGCGAGGAAGTTGACGCCCACCGGGGTCAGCGGCCACTCCTTGACCCAGGCGGTGGCGTGGCACCACGGCGCGCGGGTCGTCGACTCACGCGTCTTGGCCTGCAGATAGGTCGGCTCCATCGCGTCGAGCTCGGCCGGCCAGGCGTTGCGCTTGCTCATCGCCTGGATGTGGTCGATGGGGTGGTCCGGGTCGTACATGGAGTGCACGAGGGAGGCGAGCCGGGCCTGGCCCAGCGGCTGGCGGACCCGGATGTCGGCCTCGGCGAGCCGGGCGCAGATGTCGGTGAGTTCACGGGCCATCACGACCGCGAGACCGGCGTCCCGGTCCAGCTTCTTGCGCAGCAGCCCGCTCTGGTGCATCCGGGCGGCGCGTGCCATGGTCTGCGCCTCGGCGGCCAGCTCGCGGGTGTAGTGCATACAGGCGACGAGGTAGGCGCGGTGCTGCTCGGAGGAGGTGGAGACCATCGACTGGAGCTGGTCGTAGGACTCCTGCAGCCAGGCCGGGGAGGAGCGGTCGCCGCGCTGGGCGACGTCCTTGGCGTGCGCGTCCGGGTCGGCGGGCAGCGTACGGGCGAGCATCTGCAGCCGGGTCACATACCCGTCGCCGTTGGCCACGTGCTTCAGCAGCGTCCCGAAGCGGTCGACCAGCGCCTCCTGGTCCTCGCTGTCCCGCAGGCCGACGCCCGGGCCCTCGATCTCGATGGCCGCGGTCACCGTCTTGCGGTCGGCGTGCAGCAGGACGGCGATCTCGTCCGGCCCGAACGGCGCGGACAGCCAGTTGATCCGGCCGATGCCGGGCGGCGGGCCGATCTCGACCTCCCGGCCGTCCAGCCGGACGCCCGCCTCGGCGGCGCCGGAGCGGTAGGTGGCGCCGCGGCGGACCGTACGGCGGAAGCTGCGCCGGATCTCGAACCACTTGTAGAACGTCCGGCCCTTGTACGGCACGTAGACGAGGGCGAGCCCCAGCATCGGGAAGCCGGTGAGGGACACGATCCGCAGCGGCAGCATGGGCACCAGCAGACCGCACATCATCCCGAGGAACGCGCCGACGATGATCAGCGCGATCTCGCCGGTCTCGCGGTTCTTGCCGACGATCGCGTTGGGCCGGGCGCGGCCGATCAGGTACGTGCGGCGGGGCGCGATCGGGTGGGAGTGCGTGCTCAACGCCCGTCACCTCCTGCTGTCTTGCCGGTGCGGGAACTGCTGCTCGGGCCGGGGTGGGTGTTCGTACGGGGAGCGGGGGTGGCGGGCGCCGGGCCACGGCCGCCGCCGGTGCGGGAGCTGTGTGCGGCGACCCCGCCGGCCACCGCGTCGGCCGGCCGGGACTGGCCGCCCTGCGTGCCCTGCGACTGTCCGCCGTCCCCGCCGGACCTGCGGGAGCTGTGGGTCTTGATGCCCTGGGAGACCAGCGCGGCCGGCGAGGAGATCATCGCGGCGGCCTGGCTGCCGTCGGTGGCCCGGCCCTTGTTCGTACGGGCCGAGACCATCTCGTCGCCGAAGCCGGGGACGAAGCGGTAGATCACCGCGCTGGCGAAGATGGCGAGGATGATGATCGCTAGGCCGGAGACGACGGCGGAGAAGGCGTTCGGACCCTTGTCGTGGGAGAGCGCACCGGCGATACCCAGCACGATGACGATGACCGGCTTCACCATGATCACCGCGATCATGATGCCCGCCCAGCGGCGCACGTGCCCCCACATGTTCTTGTCGACCAGGCCCGCGTAGACGACCGTGCCGAGCAGCGCCCCGACGTAGAGCAGCGCGGCCCGGATCACCAGCTCCAGCCACAGCACACCGGCGGCGAGGACCGAGACCAGCGACACCACGATCAGCATGATCGGTCCGCCGCCGATGTCCGTGCCCTTTGTGAGCGCCTGCGAGAACGCGCCGAAGAAGGTGTCGGTCTGCGCCCCCGTCGCCTTCGCGAGGATCTCGGTGACGCCGTCGGTCGCCGACACGATGGTGTAGAGGATGAGCGGGGTGAAGGCGGAGGCGAGCACGGTGAGCCAGAGGAACCCGACCGCCTCACCGATCGCCTCCGTCAGCCGCACCCCGCGCACGGCGCGCTTGGCGACGGCCAGCAGCCACAGGACGAGGGTGAGGATGGTGGAGGCGGCGAAGACGACGGCGTACTGCCGCAGGAAGGCGGCGTTGGTGAAGTCCACCTGCGAGGTGGACTTCACCGCGTCCGACAGCTTGGTGACGATCCACGCGGCGGCCTTGGCGAACCCCTTGGCCAGCGAGCTGAGGGGGTCGAGGGGGTTGTCGTCGGTGAGGCCGCCGGGCGCCTTGGGCGCGCCGGATCCGGCTTTGTCGCCGGATTGGCAGTAGGCCTTGGCGGGGCCGCGGATGAGGTCACAGGGGTCACTGCCCGGCGTGGGGTCCGGCGCCGCGAAAGCGCGGGAGGCCAGGAGCACAGCGGTTGTCTGGACGACCGTCACCAACGCGGCGAGGGAGAGGGCGCGGCGACGACTGTTAGCGGGCATAGGTGAACCCTCCGAACCCTTGCACGGCCTTGGTCATATCCCCTGCCGATGCGGCAGCTTGGTCCCTTCCGACCGGAGCGGGGCCGTCCTTCTGCGTGAAGTCGGTGACCTTCCAGTCCCCGTCCATCCACTTCAGGTCGAAGGTGTTCGTGTACCAGCTTTCCGATACGGGGTTCTTGGACTGCGCTCCTGCCAGGCCGAAGAGGGCGGAGTACCAGACCGAGACCTTGGCGGTGTCACCCTTGAACGATTCGGTCTTTGTGCCGACCGGGTTCGCGCGCGAAACGAAGGTCATGCCGCTGGGCGCGGTGCCGTCCGGCTTGAGGCCGATCCTGCCGAGGAAGGCGGGGTCGGAGTACACCTTGTCGAGGGCGCTCCTGCGCGCCGCCGCCACGGATGGCGCATAGACGGCGTCGGCGATCTCGTGCCGTCGGGCGGCCTTGTACATGCCGTCGCTGGTGAGCGCCACCGCATAATTCGCCCCCGCCGACTCCGCCCCCTGTTCCGTCTTCGGGAAGCCCGTGGCGATGCCGCCGTTCTTGCCGGTGACCGGC
>NZ_SDIG01000267.1:0-5499 GCF_004122755.1 Streptomyces sp. TM32 | reverse complement strand
CACCCCGTCCTCCCACTCCACGCCCCCGCGACCGACCACGGTCCCCGGCTACACCGCCGCCTACACGAACCGCGAACTCACCTCCCCCGACTCCGACTACGAGTTCGATCTCAAAGCCGGCAAGGTGACCCAGAACAACTCCACCTGGTACCTGGGCCGCGAGGACGGCGAGTACTACATCCCCGACGACAGCACCGCCTATATCCCACCCACCGAGCCCCTCACCCTCCCCGACTGCCTCAAAGGCATCAACACCCAGCCCGCCTCCACCCTGCCCTTCACCACCCTGCGCGCCGACCGCACCTTCTGCGTCCGCGCGCACGGCGGCCAGGACATTGCCATCATCCGCACGCTCACCAACGGTTCGAACGACGACCCGGTAAAGGTCTCCATCACCCACTACCGCTACTCCGACTGAGCCTGATCAACCCGACCCGCACTTCGGCGGGCTCTGGTGCCTGCTCTGGTTCCTCATCGGTCGCCACGACGCCGAGCGCCGGCTGGGCATCGGCTGATGCCAAGGGCGCCGCATCGGCGGCGCCTGGGCTCGCATCGTGAAAGGGCCCTGATTCCCGAGCTCAGAGCGTGGGTTCGGTTCCCGTCACCCGCTCCATGGTGAAGGCTCAGGTCGGCGACCTGGGCCTTGTTTGTTGGCCAGACCTCTCCGGGGCGCGGGCGTGCCGCCTCCGGCAGGCCAGCCTTGGCGCGGGCCCTGCGCCACGCACTACCTTGCACTGCACTACCTTGCAGTGCATGACTCATGCTGTGTAAGGTACTGGCCATGGAAGAGACGTCCACCCCCCGCGGACAGTGGCTGCGAGGGGTGCTGGATATGTGCCTGCTGGCCTTGATGGCGGAGGCCCCGGTCTACGGGTACGAGATGACCGTCCGGCTCGCACAGGCCGGACTCGACGTCGCGGACGGCTCCATCTACCCGGCACTGGCGCGCCTGCGTAAGCGCGAGCTGGTCGAGATCGAACGCCGCAGCGGGGGCGGGGGCCCCGCCCGTACCTACTACAGGCCCAGCGAAGCCGGCATGCGGATGCTCCGGGCGTGGAGCCGTGACTGGGGCGAATTCGCCACGAGCATCGGCTCCCTCATCGGCCCACCTGCGCGGGAGGAATCATGACACTGACGGTCGAGGACGCGATACACCAGGCCACGGAGACGTGGCGTCGCCTCGGAGTCGAACAGCACACGGCCGATGAGATGGCTGAGGAGCTGGCGGCGGACCTGGCTGCCGCCTCCGCGGACGGCCGCTCGGTCGCGGACTACATCGGCGGGGACATCGAGGCACTGGCCACCTCCTGGGCGGACGAACGCGGTCTGCTGCCGGTGCGGCGGCACCTGAAGGAGACCGCCATCGCGGCGGCCCAGGGCGCCGCGCTCCCCGCCCTTGCCGCCCTCGCCTTTTGGTTTGTGTGCTGGTCCCACCTCCTCGACCCCAGCAGCGAATCCCTGCGGACCACGGTCGACGGACAGGTGCTGCGGGAGGTGCACCGGTTCCCCGATCCCGGCGTTCCTTTGATGTGGGTGGGCTTGCCCGTGTGCGTGCTTGTCGCCTTCTTCTTGATCCGGCGCGCCGTGCGCGGGACGCTCCGGCACCATCACGCCCCCGTGGTCGAAGCGACCATGCAGGCCCTGACCAAGGCTCTTCCCGTCATTCTCATGGCAGCGGCCGTGCTGGGCGTCGCGATCGGCCTCTTCGGTGCCTCCGTAGTGGGGTACTACCAGGTCCTCTTCACCGTCCCCGGCGCGCTGGCCGGAATGATCGGCGCCGTCGCCGCCGGCGCCGCCTGGATCCGCCACCGCACCTGCCCGACCGTGACGGCCACCAGTTCCACTTTTGCGTGAGATCGCAAGGCCGGTCACACCACCGCTCGTAACGGGCCGGTCCGGATGCCGGAGCCCCCACTCGCCCGCGACGCGCAGCGGGTAGCCGAACCCGAGGCCGTCTTCGCTCTCCAGCCGTTGGCAGTCGGTGATCGAATCGCCGGTGAACATCACGGTGCTTCCCGGTCGGACAGTGATCGTCAATGCGCTCCTTGAACTCGGGTGAGGAGAGGAGAGGGGACGAAAGCGGATGGGAACGTTGATATTGCGGTGAGGGAAATCGCAGCGGAGTGGGTCCCTTTGGGGCCTTTTGGCACCCGCAGGAACGAAGACGACCGCTGGGGAGGGCGGGGTGGCTGCTTCAGATTGCCGGAGGACCGAACCAATGGCCGGCGGCCCGCTCGAACGCTTCACGATCGGGGGCGCTCTCACCGGCCCAGGCGACGACTCCGTCGGGGCGGACGAGCACCGCACCCGATCCGAGGTCGTTTCTCGCCGGACCGGCTGCGTACCGCATCCGGCTCTCCCAACCCGTCGCTGCACCGCGCAGGCATCCGTCGGTGCTGAAATCGAGCGCGACGCCCCGTCCGTCCCGCATCAGGTCGCCGAGGCGAGGGCCGTTTTCGAGGCGGAAGTCCGGCGCGCTGCGGCCGACCAGTGGATGCTCGCTGCCGAGGTCGTAACGGATCGACGATCCCGACATCCTCGCGAACGCGTAGGTCGTTCCGTCACGGGTCCCGATCAGGTCGCGCACCACTCCTTGGACCGCCTGGCCGTGCGGGTCCGGCCGCATGACCGCCACCTGGGCACGCGACCAGTCGAGCACCCCCGCGCCGACCGGATGGCGCTCGCGGGTGTAGGTGTCGAGCAGCCCGTCCGGCGCGTGCCCGTGCACGGTCGCCGCGAGCTTCCACCCCAGGTTCATGGCATCGCCGATGCCGGTGTTGAGTCCCTGCCCGCCAAGGGGGGAGTGGATGTGAGCGGCGTCGCCCGCGAGCAGGACGCGTCCCCGCCGGTAGGCCGTGGTCTGCATCGCCCGATCGGTGAAGCTGGAGGCGAGGTGGACGTCGCTCAACGTCACGTCGGTGCCGGACACCCGGCGCAACACCGCCTGGAGATGGTCGCGAGTCGGCTGCTGCGAGCGATCGAACGCGCCGCCGTCGAAGTCCATCACGGCGATGTGCCCATGCGGGAGCCGGAGGTACATGCCGGTGGGCGTCAGGTTGATCCCGAAGCCCAGCTTCTCGCCGTCGGCGACGGTGGCCTGCATGGTGTAGCCCGTGAACTGTGGCTCGGTGCCGACGAATTCGAAGCCCGCGAGCCCACGCACCGCACTGCGCCCGCCATCGCAGCCGACGACCCAGCGCGCCGCGTACTCCCGCTCGCCGGCTCGCGCGACCGCGCTCTCCTCGTTCTGGGCGAGGGCTGAGACCGTGACGCCGTACCTGATCTCCACACCGAGCCGGGATGCCTGCTCGGACAGCAGCGTTTCGACCGCTTCGAGGTGTGTCAGCATGCCCTCCCTCGCCGGGCCGGGAAGGCGGTACGGCAGGGCGGCGACGTCGACCTGGGCAGGATCGAGCACCATGCCGGCGAAATGGCCCACGCCCCGAGGGGGTGCCGGCTCGCGCGCGTCGGGGTCCGCGCCGGGATCGTCGTGGACGCCCGATGCCGTCAGCAGCTGGTGCAGCATCCCGCGGCGGTAGAACGCCTCGACCGACGCGGCGGACAGGCCCCGCATCCCGAGCGGCATCGCCTTGAACGGGGAGTGGGGCTCCGGCTCCCGATCGAGCACCAGGACAGAGCAGCCCGCGAGGCCAAGCTCGCAAGCCAGGAACAGACCGACCGGGCCGGCGCCCACGATCACTACGTCATGCACGAGAGATCCCCTTCCCCCCCACAGCCGGATGGGCACCCGGCAGGTCCCCTCGAAAGGTGCCGGGCTCCACCGACACCGGGCCGACAGCCCCGACATGCCGCCGACATGCCTCCGACACCACGGCCACGCCGCTCGGAGCGTCAGACCGCCGGCAGCAAGCTTGCCGACCACCCCGTCAAGCCCCTTGGGGCGGGAGGAGGTGGTCGGCTCGTGTGACAGGGCAGTGCCGGGGCAGTGCCGCGGTCGTCAGCCGATGGGGTTGACGAAGGTGCCGGGGTGGGTGGCGCCGCGCTGGTCGACGAGGGTGCCCCAGGGCCACGCGATGGTGATCGACTTGGTCTCGTTGGGCGGGGTGATCTCCGCGAAGGCGGGCTGGTAGAAGCCCTCGTCTTCCTTGGTCATGGCGAGGTTGATCGTGAAGTCGGTGCTGTCCCCCGGCTCCAGGGTGAGCGAGCCGTGCTTGGCCGACGAGCGGGCCAGCGACCAGCGCTCGCCGCCGTTCTCGGACTTGAGGTCCACGCCCGGGAAGCCGCCGATCTTGCAGGTGCGGCCGCCCTTGTTGGTCAGCACGACGCTGGTGGTCGTCGACCCGCCCGCGTTCGGGTCCGGGGTCGCGTCCTCGCCCGTGGCGAACGCCGCCTTCAGACCGGAGGTGTGACAGCGCTCGACGCCCGAGGCCGCCCCGCTACCGCCGGTGGCGTGCGCGTTGCCCGCCTGCCGGCCCGCGGCGCCCGTCTTGGTTCCCGCCTCGGTGCCGGCCTTGGCACCGGAATCCGTCTTGACGTCGGAACCCTGCGCTCCGGCGGAGGAGCCCGCGCCGCTGGACTCGGCGGGGCGCGCGCCGCCGGCATCGGCGGCCACGCCCGTGTCCTGCTGACCCGCGGGCTTGGAGGCGGCGTCCGAGCCGGAGCAGGCGGTCAGGGAAAGCGCGGCGGCTGCGGTCAGGGCTGCGGCGGCCAGGCGCACGGTGCGGCGACGGGCGGTGCGGGCAGTGGTGTTGGCGCTCATTTCGGGTCCCCCATGGCGGTCGGTGTCGCTGTTTCCTCGGTACGTCACCCACTCTGGCCGGGGCCGCTATCGCAAGGCTGCCGCGCCGCTAACATCCGGCAAACGCGGGTGTGAGTGCACAGGTGAGGACGTCCAGAAGTACCCGGGCGTAATGGACTCATGAGCCTTCGTCAGTTGTTCTGGGCGCAAGCACGGGTGCTCCTTTGTTGCGCGCAGGGTTGTGCGGAGGGGCGGCGGGGTCAGCTGTCGAGGCGGGTGCGGATTGCGGAGACGAGTTCGGTGATGCCCTGTTCCTTCAGCACGCTGTAGTGGTCGCCGTCGAGGTCGACCACCTTGGGGAGCGGCGGAGTAGCCGGAGCTGCCCTCGATGAACGAGTAGTCGTCCCCGGCGGCCTTGAAGAGGGTCACGGGTGCGCTCACGCGGCGCTCGGCCAACTCGCGGAAGCTGTACTCGAACTCATACGTTTCCTTGAAGATCCGGGTGATCCTCCGGATCAACTGCGCGTCCGGGGCGGGGAGCAGGCCGTGGACGAACGACACGAAGCCGTCCTCGTCCCGCGCTGCCGTCAGGCACCGGTCAGGTCGGGGCCGCTGTAGAGGGCAAGGCAGCCGGAGCACGGCGGTCATTGGCACTTGTGGTGGCGGCACTTGGGGAGCAGTGTCGGGGCTTCCGTTGTGGGGGCGGGAGTGGGGCTCGTCTTCTTGCCGGGCTTGCCGTCGCTGGGGCCCGTGCCGTTCCTGTCGGTTTTTCCGTCCTTCTTGTCGGGGGTGGGGGACGG
>NZ_SDIG01000266.1:0-5526 GCF_004122755.1 Streptomyces sp. TM32 | reverse complement strand
ATCGTGCTGACCGCCTCCGGCAACGAGATGTTCGCCCGCCTCGGCGATGTCGTCGCCGCCGTCCTGACCGGCCGCACACAGCACCATGTGATGTTCACCGACCCCGACCCGGCCGTGGACGTCTCCGGCACCCCGCAGCAGGTCGCCGGACGGGCGGTCACCGCACTGCGCGCGAGGACCGCACCGGCCGGATAGCCCCCCACGCCCGTCCGGCGACCTGCTGCGGGGTGCCGGAGACGTCCACGGCGACGCCCGCCTCGTCACGCCCGAGCGGTTCGAGCGTGGCGAACTGGGAGTCCAGCAGCGCGGCCGGCATGAAGTGGCCGGTGCGCCCGGCCATCCGCGCCTCGATCAGCGCGCGGTCCCCGGTGAGGTGCAGAAAGACGACGCCGGGGGCGGCGGCGCGCAGCCGGTCGCGGTAGCCGCGCTTGAGCGCGGAGCTGCTCACCACCCCGCCCCGCCCGGCCCGCCCGTGCGCCCAGGCGCCGATGGCGTCCAGCCAGGGACCGCGATCGTGATCGTCCAGCGGGACGCCGGCCGACATCTTGGCGATGTTCGCCGGCGGATGGAAGTCGTCCCCCTCGGCGTACGGGACGCCCAGTGCGGCGGCCACCAGCGGACCGATCGTGGTCTTGCCGGTGCCGGCCACGCCCATCACGACGATCACGTCGGGGGTGCTCATCCCGTGGTACCTCGCTGTCTTCCTTGACCTCGTGCGGGCCCCACTGAAACCCAATAGGTACGACGTATTCAAGAGCTCGTGATGAAAACGTCATACTTAATTGGCCGGGCGCGGGAACGTAGGCTTGGCCCATGGAAAACGAGGGGAAGGGACTGCACGCCCGTGTTCTGGAGTCCCTCGGACCCGCGATCACCGCGGGCGACTACCCTCCGGGCACGGTCCTGCGGACGGACGAACTGGAGGAGCGCTTCGACGTCTCCCGCACGGTCATCCGCGAGGCGGTCCGGGTACTGGAATCCATGCAGCTGGTCGCCTCCCGGCGCCGGGTCGGGGTGACCGTCCGGCCCACCGAGGAGTGGAACGTCTACGACCCGCGGGTGATCGGCTGGCGGCTGGCCGGCCGGGACCGGCCCCGGCAGCTGCGCTCACTGACCGTGCTGCGCTCGGCCGTCGAACCGGTCGCCGCGGGCCTGGCCGCCCAGCACGCCACCCCCGCCCAGTGCGCCGAACTCACCGAGCACGCCATGGGGATGGTCGCCACCTCACGCGGCCAGCAGCTCGACGCCTATCTGGTCCACGACGTGGCCTTCCACCGGATCGTGCTGACCGCCTCCGGCAACGAGATGTTCGCCCGCCTCGGCGATGTCGTCGCCGCCGTCCTGACCGGCCGCACCCAGCACCATGTGATGTTCACCGACCCCGACCCGGCCGCGGTCACCCTCCACGTACAGGTCGCGGAGGCGGTACGCACCGGCGACGCGGCCCGCGCGGAGACCCTCACCCGCGAGATCACCGCCGGCGCGATGGCCGAACTGGACGTCCTGGCCCCGTAATTACGGCCGCGACCGGCCGCCCGCCTCCTCAGAACAGCGGCTGCTGCCCCGGCATCGGCGGCTCCTCCGGATCGAAGAGCTTCTCCGCCGGCGCCATCATCGGCGCCATCCGTCGCGAGCCCGGACAGGAGATCAGCTCCAGCACCGTCCGCCGCCCGGGCGGGTCATGGCGAGCGAAACGGCCGCCGACGACGGCGATCTCTCGGGTGCAGACGGGGCACGTGCGGCGGGGTGACGACATGCCCACAGTCTGACGCAGCCCACCCTGGGGCTCACAAGCCGCCGCCCCACAGCCACCGGCAGGGCAAGCTGCTGCGGCTCTCCGGCGTGCTGCCCGATGCCTCGGCCACGTCGTAGCGCCGGGTCGCACCGCCCGCACGCTGCTCAGAACGCATTCGTGGGCACATACGTCCCCCACACCCCCCGCAGCGCCTCGCACACCTCGCCCACCGTCGTCCTCGCCCGCAGCGCCTCGCGCATCGGGGGGAGGACGTTGTCCGTGCCTTCGGCGGCCTTGCGGAGGGCGTCGAGGGCCGCGGTCACGGCGCGGGCGCTGCGGCGGTCGCGGAGCTGGGCCAGCCGTTCGACCTGCCGGGCCTCGATCGCCGGGTCGACGCGCAGCGGCTCGTAGGGTTCCTCCTCGTCCAGCTGGAAACGGTTGACGCCGACGACGATCCGCTCGCCGGCGTCGGTCTCCTGGGCGAGGCGATAGGCGTTGCGCTCGATCTCGTCCTTCTGGAAGCCCCGTTCGATGGCGGCCACCGCGCCGCCCATGTCCTCCACCCTCCGCATCAGCGCGACGGTCTCCTCCTCCACGTCGTCGGTCATCGACTCGACGGCGTAGGAGCCGGCGAACGGGTCGACGGTGGCGGTCACATCGGTCTCGTACGCCAGCACCTGCTGGGTGCGCAGCGCGAGCCGGGCCGCCTTGTCCGTGGGCAGGGCGATGGCCTCGTCGAAGGAATTGGTGTGCAGCGACTGGGTGCCGCCGAGGACGGCGGCGAGCCCCTGGACGGTGACCCGGGCGAGGTTCACCTCCGGCTGCTGCGCGGTGAGTTGCACCCCCGCGGTCTGGGTGTGGAACCGCAGCATCATCGACCTGGGGTTGCGCGCGCCGAATTCCTCCCGCATCACCCGGGCCCAGATCCTGCGCGCGGCACGGAACTTGGCGACCTCTTCGAGCAGCGTCGTCCGGGAGACGAAGAAGAAGGACAGCCGGGGCGCGAAGTCGTCGACGTCCATGCCGGCGGCCACGGCGGTGCGCACATAGGCGATGCCGTTGGCGAGCGTGAAGGCGATCTCCTGCGCGGGCGAGGCGCCGGCCTCGGCCATGTGGTAGCCGGAGATGGAGATGGTGTTCCAGCGGGGGATCTCGGCCCGGCAGTACTGGAAGATGTCCGCGGTCAGCCGCAGTGACGGCTGCGGCGGGAAGATGTAGGTGCCCCGGGCGATGTACTCCTTGAGCACGTCGTTCTGGATGGTCCCGTTCAGCTGGTCGGCCCGCAGCCCTTCCTCCTCGCCGACCAGTTGGTAGAGGAGCAGCAGCAGCGCGGCGGGCGCATTGATCGTCATCGAGGTCGACACCCTGTCCAGCGGGATCCCGCCGAACAGCACCCGCATGTCCTCGACGGAGTCGATGGCCACGCCGACCTTGCCGACCTCGCCCGAGGCGATCGGGGCGTCCGAGTCGTGGCCCATCTGCGTCGGCAGGTCGAAGGCGACCGACAGGCCCGTGGTGCCGTGGGCGATCAGCTGCCGGTAGCGGGCGTTGGATTCGCGCGCGGTGCCGAAGCCGGCGTACTGCCGCATCGTCCAGGGCCGCCCGGTGTACATCGACGGATAGACACCGCGGGTGAAGGGGTAGCTGCCGGGTGCGCCGAGCCGGCGCTCCGGATCCCAGCCGTCCAGTGCCTGTGGCCCGTACACCGGCTCGATGGGCAGGCCGCTCTCGCTGTACCGGCCAGTGCCCGACTCGTGCGCCATGGGGGTATGCCTCCCACTCGGTGACCAATATCCGGTGTCTCACTCTCTATCCATTTATCCACGTATTCACGTCTCCACGGCATGCCCGCAGGTTCGCCGCGCCGCAGCACTGGGAAGAGTCATCGGTGGCCGGTCGGCCCACCAAGATCCGGGGGTGGCGCATGCAGCGCAGTAGTGGACGACGTACGGCGCCGGTGATGGCCGCGGTGCTGGTGGTGGCGGCTCTCGCGGTGGGCTGCCGCCCGGTGACGGTCTCCGGCGCCACCGCCCCGGACGGCAAGGGCGCCCGCTACGCCCCCACCACGCCCGCTCCCCCGCCGCTCGGCCGGCACGCTCCGCCCGCTTCCCGGCACTCCGCCCCGTCGCGCCCCCACCCCACGGCGCCGCGCGCCGCGCACCGTGCACCGCGGGCCGCCGGGCCGCTGATGGCGCCCGGAGCGCAGGGTGTGCGGGTCCGCGAACTCCAGGCGCGACTGGCCCAGCTGGGTCTCTTCGACCGCTCCCCGACGGGCTCCTACGCCGCCGTCACGACGTCCGCGGTGCGCGCCTTCCAACGGCGGCAGGGCCTGCCCCGGACGGGCACCGTGCCGCCCGCGGCCTGGCTCGCCCTGCGGTCACAGACCCGCCGGCCCTCGCATGCGGAGCTGTATCCGCCCACGACCCGGCCGGTCGGCGCCCTGGATCCGCGCTGCATGCGGGGCCGGGTGATCTGCATCAGCAAGCGGACCAACACCCTCGCGTGGGTGGTCGACGGCCGGGTCGTCTCGGCGATGGATGTCCGCTTCGGTTCGCAGTACACCCCCACCCGCGAGGGCACCTTCGCCCTCACCTTCAAAAGCCGCCACCACGTCTCGACGCTCTACCACACGGCCATGCCGTACGCGATGTTCTTCAGCGGCGGCCAGGCCGTCCACTACTCCGCGGACTTCGCCGCCCGCGGCTACCGCGGCGCCTCACACGGCTGCGTCAACGTCCGCGACAAGAAGAAGGTGGCCGCACTCTTCAATGCCACCCACCAAGGAACCAAGGTCGTGATCTCCCGCTGACCCCCCGGCCCGCACATCCACACAGGCCCCACCCCTGACTTCAGTGACAGAAGCGAAAATTGAGCAACCCCCACGAAGGGGAACCACATCCGCGAAAGCGGCGCCGGCTTAGGCGCAAGAGAAGGGCGCGGGCAGGGCCGGGGGAACGTGCCCCGCCCGCGCCAGATGCGCTGAGCCGTGGGTACGGGGGGAACCCCGGCTCCTCGCGCAGCCGATGACCAGTCGGCTTCAATCAGTACTGCGTCACCCGCTCGAAAAACGTCACACCTAGGGTCTGTCGTTTGGATGAGGCCGGATCAGGGAGCGTGCTCTGGTGCGTGCAGCTGCAAGGCGGAGGAGGGAGCCGACGCGGAGCGGTTGGGGCCTCCCCAGCTCGAACGAAGCCGAGAGCTTGGGGAAGAGTGACGACAACGCCGATGGGGGTCCCCCGCGCCGTTCAGGCGTGGGCGAGTGCGTGCCAGACCCCGCGAGCCCGGCCTGACCCGACAGACCCTACGGGGCGGGGGTGCTGCTGGGCGTCGCTTTCCCGGGATCCGTGGCGGCCGCCGACGGGCCGGGGGCCGGGGTGGACGTGCCGGCGGGAGGGGTGGCGCCGGGCGACCGGGAGGGGTGACCCTCGTCGTCTTCGTCGCCGCCCGTGACGCCGCTGGTGGCCCCGGTGCCGCTGGTGGTGCCGCCGAGGCCGGTGCCGCCGCCGGAGTTGCCGAGGTTCTGGTACCGCGCCAGGTAGGCGCGGCAGAAGGCGAGGACCTTGTCCGCTCCGCCGGCCTTCTGTTCGAGGCGGTGCAGGGCGTCGCGGTCCATGCCGTCGCGCTTGCCGGATGCATAGCTCTGGCAGAGCGCGAGCAGGAGGTTCTTCTTGTCGTCGTGCCCGGAGTTCCCGCCGCCGCCGTTGCCCCGTTGCCCGGGGCCGGGGGTGCCGCCGGGCGGGGTGGCGCCGGGGCTGCTGCCGGGTGCGGGGGTACCGGGACCGGCCGCCTGC
>NZ_SDIG01000265.1:0-5576 GCF_004122755.1 Streptomyces sp. TM32 | reverse complement strand
CCTCGAAGTGGAGGTGGCGGGCCGGGGCGGTTCCGGGGTGGCGTCCGGGGCGTCAGCGCGGGCGTCGGCCGGGTGGTCGTCGTCGGCGGGCGGCTGGTCGGCCGCCTGGTGAGGGCGTCGGCGGCCCTCCCGCAGCCGCTGCGCTGCCGCCTCCGCCTTGCGCTGGTCCATGGTGAAGGTGAAGCGGCGGCGCTCCTGGGCGCGCAGATAGACGATGTAGGCGGTCAGGAGCAGGGCGGGGAGGGCGGGGGCCCAGAGGAAGGGCGCGCCGCCGACCGCGGCGACGACGGCGCCGACGGTGAAGGCGAGGAAGAGGATGGTGGTGGTGCGCCGGCGGCGGGCGAGGACCTTGGCGCGCTTGGTCCGCTCGGCGGCGGAGGGGCGCGGCGGGGCGGCCTGCACGCGGGTGCGGGGTGCCTCGGGCGCGTCCGCCGCGGCGGGGTCGCCGAAGGACCGGGCGGCGGCCTCGTCGGCCGGAGCGTCCGGGTCCAGTTCGTGGCCCGCATCGTCGGCGGGGTACTCCCCACGCTCTTTGTCGTAGCGGCGCTGCATGGCCGCGCGCCCGGACAGCAGCCGGATGGCGGTGCTGAAGCGCTCGGTCGGGCGGGCCTCGTTGAGCTCGTCCTGCCTACGGAGCCACATCGGCACCAAATAGGCAGCCCAGGCCCCGACGATGACTGCGTAGATGAGGCCGCTGCTTCTCACGACTCACACGGTAGAGGGGTTTGCAGGGGGCCATCCGCCAATTGAGCCGGTGTGTCGCACGATCTGGCTGATATCTCGAACTTTTTTGTGATCGTAGAGATCGGCGCCGTCGCCCATCGGCTCGGCCGCGGAATTTTTTCGAACGTTTATTTTATTTGTGAGGCATCCCGGGGGCACCGGGTTTCTCCCGCCGCCAGCGGTTGACCAGGCCCTCGGGTACCTCTTCCGCGGTGAGGGCGTATACCGCGTGGTCGCGCCAGGCGCCGTCGATGTGCAGATAGCGCGGGCGGATGCCCTCTTCGCGAAATCCGAGTTTTTCGACCACCCGCCGGCTGGGGGTGTTCTCGGGCCGAATGCAGACCTCGATGCGGTGCAGTCCCACGGCACGGAAGCAGTGGTCGACGGCGAGCGCCACGGCGGTCGGCATGACGCCACGGCCGGCGACTCCCTTGTCGACCCAGTAGCCGATATGGCCGGAACACATGGAGCCCCAGGTGATTCCGGCGACCGTGAGTTGTCCGGCGAGCTGCCCGCGGTACTCGACGACGAACGGCAGCATCCGGCCGGCGTGCGCCTCGGCGCGGAGATGGCGGACCATCTGGCGGTAGGTGGGGCGGTGCGGCGGGACGAGGCCGGGCGGAGGCGGCGGGATGGTCGCTTCCCAGGGGCGCAGCCAGTCGCGGTTGCGGCGGTTGACCTCGCGCCAGGCCCCTTGGTCGCGCATCTTTATCGGGCGGAGGGTGACCTCTCCCTCCGTGAGGACCACGGGCCAGGACGCGTTCAGCTCGGGCTCCCGGACGGTCTGGCGTGGTCGCCGCCGCGGATCTGGTCGACGGCGTGCGGCAGCAGCTCCGCGAGGACGGCGAGGCCGTCGCGGACGCCGCCAGTCGAGCCGGGGAGATTGACGATCAGGGTCGTCCCGGCGACGCCCGCGAGCCCGCGGGAGAGGGCGGCGGTGGGGACCTTCTCCCGGCCGGCCGCGCGGATCGCCTCGGGGATGCCGGGCACCTCGTGGTCCAGGACGCGGCGGGTGGCTTCGGGGGTGCGGTCGGTGGGCGACAGGCCCGTACCGCCGGTGGTGAGGATGACGGCGTAGCGGGCCGAGGCGACGGCGGTCCGCAGGGCGGCTTCCACCGGGTCGCCGTCGGGGACCACCTGCGGGCCCTCGACCTCGAAGCCCATGGCGGTCAGGCCCTCGGCGAGCAGCGGGCCGCCCTTGTCGGCGTAGACGCCGGCCGCCGCGCGGTTGGAGGCGGTGACGACCAGGGCGCGGGCCGGCGTCATGACCGGCTCCAGTCACCGGACTTGCCGCCGGTCTTCTCCTCGACGCGGATGTCGGAGATGACGGCGGCCTTGTCGACGGCCTTGACCATGTCGACGACGGTGAGGGCGGCGACGGAGACCGCGGTCAGCGCCTCCATTTCGACGCCGGTGCGGTCGGTGGTCTTGACGGTGGCGGTGATCTCGACGGCGTCGTCGGCGACGGAGAGGTCGAGTTTCACGCCGGAGACGGCCAGCGGGTGGCAGAGCGGGATCAGGTCGGGGGTGCGTTTGGCGCCCATGATGCCGGCGATCCGGGCGGTGGCCAGGGCATCGCCCTTGGGCATGCCCTCGCCCCGCAGCAGCTCGATGACCTGCGGCGATACCAGGACCCGGCCACGGGCTCGGGCGGTGCGGGCGGTGACGTCCTTGGCGGAGACGTCCACCATCCGCGCCGCGCCCGCCGCGTCGAGATGGGTGAGGTGGTGCTGGCCGCTGCTCATCGTTCTCCCGGTCAAAACTGCCGCCTGTGGGACGACACCGTACCCCTGGCGGAAGCGGCTCAGCCGAGCAGGACGACGTCCACCTCGCTGTCCGCGGTGACCTCGGTGGCCTCCTCGGGGACGACGATCAGCGCATTGGCGTGCGCCATGGCCTTGATCAGGTGGGAGCCGGCGCCGCCCACGGGGGTGACCGTGCCGGCGTCGGCGTCGTGGGAGCCGCGCAGGAACTGGCGGCGTCCCCGGGGCGAGGAGGCGATGGCGTCGGTGATCCGGGCGCGGAGGGTGGGGCGCTGGATGTCGGGCAGGCCCATGAGGGTGCGCAGGGCGGGGCGTACGAACAGCTCGAAGGAGACGTAGGAGCTGACCGGATTGCCGGGCAGGGCGAGGAGCGGGATGCGGTCGGGGCCGATGAGGCCGAAGCCCTGGGGCTTGCCGGGCTGCATCGCAAGTTTGCGGAACTCGACCGTCCCCTCCTCCGCGGACAGGGCGGTCAGGGTCTCCTTGACCACGTCGTAGGCGCCGACGCTGACGCCGCCGCTGGTGACGAGGAGGTCGGCCCGGATGAGCTGGTCCTCAAGAGTGGAGCGGAGGGTCTCGGCGTCGTCGGCGACGGCGCCGACGCGGTAGGCGAGGGCGCCGGCCGCGCGGGCGGCGGCGGTGAGCTGGAAGCTGTTGGAGTCGTGGATCTGGCCGGGGGCCAACGCCTCGCCGGGCTGGACGAGTTCGCTGCCGGTCGACAGGACCACGACGCGGGGGCGGGGCCGTACCCGGACCGTGCCGCGGCCGAGGGCGGCGAGCAGACCGATCTGGGAGGGGCCCAGGACCGTGCCCGCCGCCAGGGCCGGCTCGCCTTCGGTGACATCGCTGCCGCGGGTGCGGATATGGGCGCCGGCGGCGGCCGGGCGGTGGACGCGGACCTCGCCGCCGGCGTCCTGCGGGGCGGCGCTGTGGGCGCGCATCGCGGCGGCCGGGCCCTCGCCCGCTCCGCCGTCGGTCCACTCGACGGGGACGACGGCATCGGCGCCGGGCGGCACCGGGGCGCCGGTCATGATGCGGGCGGCCTGGCCCGGGCCGACGTCCGGCAGCTCGCCGGGGCCGGCCGCGATGTCCCCGATGACGGTGAGGGAGACCGGTGCGTCCTGGGTGGCGGCCGTGGTGTCGGCGGCGCGGACGGCGTAGCCGTCCATGGAGCTGTTGTCGAAGGGCGGCAGGGCGACCGGGACCGTGATGTCCTCGACCAGGACGCAGCCCTGGGCGTCGAGGAGTTGCAGCTCGATCGGGTCGAGCGGGGCGATCTTCGACAGGACGTCGTCGAGATGCTCGGCCACCGACCAGACGCGGTCCTGGTGGCGGGTCTGGCCGGTGCTGCCGTTCAACGTTTTACATCTCCTCGGTCACGTAACTGCGAAGCCAGGACCGGAAGTCCGGGCCGAGGTCTTCACGTTCGCATGCGAGTCGGACAATGGCACGCAGATAGTCGCCGCGGTCACCGGTGTCATAGCGGCGGCCCTTGAAGACCACGCCGTGCACCGGGCCGCCGAGGGCGGGGTCGGCGGCCAGCGCCTGGAGGGCGTCGGTGAGCTGGATCTCACCACCGCGGCCCGGGGCGGTCTTGCGCAGCACCTCGAAAACGGCCGGGTCGAGGACGTAACGGCCGATGATGGCGAGGTTGCTGGGGGCCTCGGCCGGGTCGGGCTTCTCGACCAGGTCGGAGACGCTCACCACGTCGTCGTCGCCGGTGGGGGTGGCGGCCGCGCAGCCGTAGAGGTGGATCTGGGCCGGGTCGACCTCCATGAGGGCGATGACCGAGCCGCCGTACTGCGCCTGTATCTCGACCATGCGCGCCAGCAGCGGGTCACGGGGGTCGATGAGGTCGTCGCCGAGGAGGACGGCGAAGGGCTGGTCGCCGACGTGTGGCGCGGCGCACAGCACCGCGTGGCCCAGGCCCCTGGGGTCGCCCTGGCGTACGTAGTGCATGGTCGCCAGGTCGCTGGACTCCTGCACCTTGGCGAGGCGGGACTCGTCGCCCTTGCGGTGCAGGGCCTCTTCGAGTTCGTAGTTGCGGTCGAAGTGGTCTTCGAGGGGGCGCTTGTTGCGGCCGGTCACCATCAGGACGTCGGAGAGTCCGGCGGCGGCCGCCTCCTCCACCACGTACTGGATGGCGGGCTTGTCGACGACCGGGAGCATCTCCTTGGGCGTGGCCTTCGTTGCGGGGAGAAACCGGGTGCCGAGGCCGGCTGCGGGGATGACAGCCTTGCTGATCCGCGTGTGCGATGGGGTCATGCGCGACACCATAACCGGCCCTATCGGAATGATGATGAGGGTCCGGCGAAAAGCCACAAGAGCGGGAGCAAGGGCACACAGTGAGCGTCGATCACGATAGAAAGCGCAGGTTGCGGCGGGACCTCCTGGAGGTGAGGAGTGCGTTGCCGCCGGATGTCCGTGCGTCGACGGGCGAGGGACTGGCCCGGCACATACTGGAGCTGGCCGAGTTGGCCCCCACCGGCTCCCCGCACACCGTCGCCGCGTACGTCTCCATCGGCGGTGAGCCCTCCACCCGCGCGCTGCTGGACCGGTTGCGGGCGGCCGGCGTGCGGGTGCTGCTGCCGGTCCTCCTGGCGGACAACGATCTGGACTGGGCGGTCTACGAGGGCGCCGAGCGGCTCGTCCGGGCGGGCCGCGGGCTGCTGGAGCCGGCCGGGCCGCGGCTGGGCCCCGAGGCCGTCACCGAGGCGGACGTGGTACTGCTGCCGGGGCTCGCGGTGGACCGTACGGGGCTGCGGCTGGGGCGCGGCGGCGGCTCCTACGACCGGGTGCTGGCGCGGCTGGACCGGGCCGGTGCGCGGGCGTCGCTGGTGGTGCTGCTCTACGACGCGGAGGTGCTGGCCGAGGTGCCGGCCGAGCCGCACGACCGGCATGTACACGCCGCGGTGACCCCGTCGGGGGTGCACCGGTTCGCGGCACCGGGGGCCCGTACGGAGGGCTGAAGCGGTCCGGGGGAGCCCGCAAGCCGTAGGGGCGGACCGGAGTTGGCGGTTTCTAGCGGTCGTCGCAACACGTGGTCGGTTTGATCAGGCCGCGAGCAGTTTATGCAGGCGCTCGGCTGGG
>NZ_SDIG01000264.1:0-5649 GCF_004122755.1 Streptomyces sp. TM32 | reverse complement strand
CCAAGAGCCAACCAAGGCCCCCGTCAGCCCCCCTCCGGCCCGCCGCCCCGGGGGCGCAGCTGCTGCGGTCGCGGCAGGTGCAGCCCGAGGTAGACCGCGCCCATCCGCAGGGCGAACACCACCCCCGCCGAGGCCACCGCGGCGGGGGTGGCGCCCGTTCCGACGTGGTGCAGCAGCAGATAGCAGCCGGCGCCGGCCAGCGCCGCGATCGCGTAGACGTCCTCGCGCAGCAGCAGCGGCGGGAACTCCCCGCACAGCACATCGCGGATGACCTCGCCGGTGACGCCGGTCAGCACCGCCAGGATGATCACGGCGAGCGGGGTGGCGCCCGCCTCGATCGCGGCCCGCGCGCCGATCACCGTCACGACGGACAGCCCGACCGCGTCGACCACCAGCAGTGATTTGTGCGGCAGCTGCCAGAACCGCAGATACGCCATGGTGCCGAGGCCGACGCAGATGATCACGGTCAGCAGCACCCAGTCGTGCGTCCAGTACAGCGGCCGCCGGTCGAGGATGAGATCGCGCAGCGTGCCGCCGGAGATGGAGGCGGCGAAGGCGAGCACCAGCCCGCCGAAGGGGTCCATGTTGGCGCGGTAGGCGGCCAGCACTCCGCTCGCCGCAAAGGCCGCGACACCGGCCAGGTAGAGGACGTGCAGCATGGCGCTCATCATGGCAGGCCCCGGAAGGACTGCTTCCGGGGAGGCCGTAAAAACTGACACTACCGGTCGGTAACTATCCGGTGTAGCGTGCAATCCATGGCTCTGGTGACCCTTGGCAACAGCGAGTTCGACCGCGATACGGCGGTCAGCCGCCGCGCCCCGGGCGTCTATGACGCCCACCTCTCCGCCGGCTGGACGATCATCCAGGCGGTCAACGGCGGCTACCTCCTCGCCCTCATGGGCCGCGCCCTGGGTGATGCCCTCCCGCACCCCGACCCGTTGTCGTCACCGCGCACTACCTGACGGCCTCGGTCCCGGGCCCCGCCGTCATCCGCACCGAAGTGGTCCGCACCGGCCGCACCATGTCGACCGGCACCGCCCGCCTCCTCCAGACCGACGAGGACGGCAACGAGATCGAGCGGCTGCGGGTGCTCGCCTCGTACGGCGACCTCGATGCCCTGCCCGACGACGTCCGCACCACCGCCAAGCCGCCGGCCATCCCGCCGTACGAGCACTGCCTGGGGGCGGACAGCGCCCCCGGCGGCGACCCGGTCATCCCCGGCAGCACGGCCATCACCGAGCGGCTCTCCCTCCGGCTGGACCCGGCGACCGCCGGCTGGGCGGTCGGCGCCCCGTCCGGCAAGGGCGAGATGCGCGCCTGGTTCGGCCTCGCCGACGGCCGCGAACCCGACCCGCTCTCCCTGCTGCTGACCGTCGACGCGCTGCCGCCCACCGCCTTCGAGATGGGCCTGCTGGGCTGGGTGCCCACCGTCGAACTGACCGCCCACGTCCGCCACCGCCCCGCCCCCGGCCCGCTGCGGGTCGCCATCACCACCCGCAATCTGGCCGGCGGCTTCCTGGAGGAGGACGCGGAGGTCTGGGACTCCGAGGACCGACTGGTCGCCCAGTCACGGCAGTTGGCACGGACGGTGTTGCAGGGCTAGGGCCTGATCCAAACGGCAGCCCTGGCTGTGCCGACCGGGGGCGGGCCCGTCCGGCCCCCGTTCGCGGTGCGCCCCGCGGCGAGGGCGGAATGTGTGACGCAAAGAGCAGGCGGTCGCCGACCGGCTCGTGCCAGACTGATCGCATGGGGGATGTGGCTCTCAGAATCGACGACGCGACCGTGGTGTGGCTGCGGGACGGCCAACCGGCCGCCGGGCAGCCTTCCGGCACGCACGAGCGGTCCGGCGGACAGCAGCCGACGGACGGGGACCGGCGTCGACATCATGGCGACGACGCCGAGTTGGAGCTTCCCGACGGCTTCGGCGGCGCCGTGCCGGTCAGCGTGGACGGCCGGATGAGCCGGGCGCTGACCCGTGGCGGCGAAGCCCTCGAAGAGGCCCTGCGCCCGCTCGGCGGCGTACTCGGCCAGATCCACCGCTCGATCTCCGCCGGAAGTCACCGCCCCGACGAGGTCACCGTCGAGTTCGGGGTCACGCTCGGCTCCGACCTGAGCCTCGGGGTGTTCTCCGGCAGCGGCGAGGCCAGCTTCAAGGTCTCCGCCACCTGGAACCTCGGCAGCGGCACGGACGGATCCGGGGGGACGACGACGCCGTGAGCGCAGGCGCAGGTCCGGACACCCCGCTGCAGCAGTCCTTCGCCTCCTTACGGTACGGCGACCGGGCCGTCGGCGCGGGCGTATTGGTCGCCGAGCGGCTCGTGCTGACCTGCGCCCATGTCGTCAACAGCGCACTGGGCAGGGACCGTTTCGCCCAGGACACCCCCGGGGCGGGCGACCCGGTCACCCTCCGGCTGCCCCACGTCGCGGCCGGCCGCGAGCTGACCGGGCGGGTCGTGCGGGAGATGTGGGTGCCGCCGCGGGCCACCGCCGCCACGAGCGCCCCGGTCCGGCCCGGACAGGTGCCCTACCACGGCGATCTGGCCGTACTGGAACTCGCCGAGGCCCCGCCCGCCGGCGCCGAGCCGGCACCGTTCCTCCAGCACAGCTACGCCAACGAGACCATCGCCTTATGGGCCAGCGGCCATCCGCTGCCCACGGTACGCGCCGTGCCCCGGGTCTCCGCCCCGCCCTGGATCGCCCTGGACGTGCTCGGCGGCGCCGAGGTCACCGAGGGCTTCAGCGGCGGGCCGCTGTGGGACCGCGCCCGGCAGGCCGTCGTCGGTCTGGTCGCGGCCGTCCACCGCGCCCCGGAACCAGCCGGCCCCGGAGCCCTGCCGACGACGATGTACGCCATCAGCGTCCCGGCCATCGAGGCCGAACTCCCGGCGCTGCCGCCCTCGGCGGTGCCCACCGCCCGGCGCGGGGTACAGCAGCTGCTCACCGCCCTGGAGCGGGTACTCCAGGGCCGCGAGGCGGTGCTGGCCTGCGAGGCACGGCTCGCCGCCCGGTTGGGCAGACCCTCGGCGGGCCCGGCGGCCGACCTCGAACGGCTGGTCGGCCTGGCCGTGGGCGTCCGCCGCGGCATCCCCGAACTCCTCGACCTGGTACGGGACTACGAGCCGCCGCCCGCCGGCCCCTACGAGCCGCACCCCTGGCCCGGTCACCACGGCGCCCGCGAGGACTGGGAACGGCTGCGCCGCGCCGCCCGTACGGTCCGCCCCGGCGAGTACCTGACCACCCGCCAGCGTCGCGACCTGTCGGGCCTGCTGGCCCACTGCACCCGCACCGACCCCCGCACCCTCCTCGAACGCGTCCTGCCGCACGCCCCGGAGCTGCCCGCCGTCGCCGGCCTGGCCGACGCGATGGACGCCCTGGAGGGCTTCAGCTCGCTCACCGGCGCGCCCGTGCCGCCGCTGCTGCAAGGGGTGGTGCGGGTCAGCGTCGAGGAGAGCGCGGCCGGGACGTACCCGTCCGAGGACCTGGACGCCTGGGTCGAGCGCGTCGGTGCCCGCTCGGGCGTCGACGAGGCGGCGGTCAGCCAGTTCCGTGCCGATGTGGTTGCGGCCGCCGCCCCGGTCCGTACCCCGGCGGCACCGGGCCTGCCGGGCACCGGCACCGCGGCCGTCGCCCCACGCGTCCAGGTGGAGCTGCTGCCCACCGCCACCGGACGCCGCTTCACCTACCAGATCTGGACGCTCGCCGACCGCCGTACGCACCGTCTCGCGCTGGTCCGCGATGCCGAGGCCGGCAGCGAGCAGGTGGTGGACGACATCCGCCGGGTGCTGCGCACCGAGGTCCGGGAAGACCCGGAGACCGCCCTGGTGGAGTACTTCCTCCCGGCCGCCTGGCTCGGTCTGGACGTCGACTCGTGGGAGTCGCCCGACGGCGACGAGGACGGGCCGTTCGTCCCGGGGATCACCCGCCGGGTGGTGGTGCGGACCACGGAGCGCTCCCGGGAGAGCTACGCCGGATGGAAACAGCGCACCGCGGCCCTGCCGCACGCCAAACGCCTGGTCCTCGACGAGCGGCACACCGACCGGATGGTCGCCCGCGCCCAGTTGGAGGTGCACCGCGACGCCGGGACGGTGATCGTGTGCTGTCCACCCGACCACCACGGCACGCTGCTGCGGCAGTGCGTGCAGGCGGGCGTCCACACCGTGCTGTGGCACCGCGCCGAACACGGCGCACAGCTCGCCCAGGACCTGCTGGCCCTGGTGGACGGCGCCGACCACACCGAGGTCCCCGAGGTGGTGCGCCTGGAGCGGGCCAAGGCGATGGCCGAGCCGGAGAGCACCACCCACCACGGTCGCCGGCTGTCCCTGCTGTACGACGCACCCGACCACCGTCCCCCGCAACTCGCCCCGGACGCCTGGGTGCTGACCCAGCCCTGAATGCCCGAGTGTGCACCGTGGACACGGCGACCCACCCGGCGAGCAACACAGCAAAGAACGAGGAGAACGTGCGGTGACCGGACAGAGCGCAGCAGGCGCACCCCACGACCCGGAGGCGGAGCCGGAGGCCTGGTGGGTGTTCCGTGGCCCGTCGGATCTGCCCGCCCCACCGCCGTGGCGGCGCTTTCCGTCCGAAGCAGGGACGGCGGCGACCCGTACGCCGTACCTCCTGGAGCGCAATGAGATCTCCGTGATCAATGCGGCGCTGCATCTGCACCGTCCGCTGCTGGTCACCGGCCGACCCGGCGCAGGCAAGAGCTCGCTGGCCCACGCCGTCGCCGAGGAGCTCGGGCTCGGGGACGTCCTGCGCTGGTCGGTCAACAGCCGCTCCACGCTCCAGGACGCGCTCTACCGCTATGACGCCGTGGGCCGCCTGCGGGAGGCCTCGCTGCGCCGCGAGCGGGAGGCGTCCCACGGCTCGGTGCGCCGGCCCAGGGCCCCGCGCGCCACGACCGCCGGCGACATCGGCCAGTACCTGCGCCTCGGCCCGCTCGGCAGCGCGCTGGCCGCCGGCCGGCCCCGGGTCCTGCTCGTCGACGAACTCGACAAGGCCGATATCGACCTGCCCAACGACCTGCTGGTCGTCCTGGAGGAGGGCGAGTTCGAGATCCCGGAGCTGGCCCGGCTGCCCGAGCACCAGCAGGAGGTGCCGGTCCTGCTGAGCGGAAGCCGGGAGCGGGTCACGATCCACCGCGGGATGGTGCGCTGCACCCACTTCCCGGTGGTCGTCATGACCAGCAACGGCGAACGGGACTTCCCGCCCGCCTTCCTGCGCCGGTGCGTGCGACTGGATCTGCCGGAGCCGACCGGGGAGCGGCTGCGGAAGATCATCGAACACAATCTGGGCGCGCGGGCGGTCGCCGCGGCGGAGGACCTGATCGAGGCCTTCCAACAGCGCGCGCAGACCCAGACGCTGGCCACCGACCAGCTGCTGGCCGCCGTCCACCTGCGCATCAGCGGCGCCGACCTCACCAGGGACGAGCTTCTCGGCGCCGTGCTGCACCGCCTCGACGAGCCCATGGCGCCATGATCGACCGACTCCGACAGGCGATGTCGGCCGCCGGCTACGACCTAGGGGCCACCGAACTCCTCGACGTGCTGTGGCTGGCACAGGTGATGGAGGGGCGTACGGCGGTCGGCGAGCGTCCAGATCTGGTAGGTGAAGCGGCGTCCGGTGGCGGTGGGCAGCAGCTCCACC
>NZ_SDIG01000263.1:0-5689 GCF_004122755.1 Streptomyces sp. TM32 | reverse complement strand
TCACAGGCGGCCGCTGCCCATGTCCGGGAAACGCCGCAGGTCACCGGCCCATCGAACGGGCGAGGTTAAACGGCAAGCTGAGAAGCCGTATCCCTATCGATCATGAGGACGGTTCTGGTCGAACGGGATACCTGGTCGGGTGATCTTGGCCGCGTGAGCGCATGAGAGCAGGGCCTCCGGTGCAGCACGAGGGTTGCGAAGCCGACTCGAGTGCAGGGAGGCCCTGTTGTCCCAGTCTTGCGTGACGATGCTGTTCCCGTCCAACTCCCGCGTGTCGCTGTGCGATTGCCTCGCGCACCGGTTCGGGAACGCGGCCGACCGACCCGAAGGTTGTCGCGGACGGTCTGGTAGCGGCCCTGACGGGCCAACGCGGCCTCGGCGAGGTCGCTGCCGTCGCGCATGCGCATGCCGGCGATGTAGTGGCCGCCCGCGCGGGTGAGGTAGGCCAGGTTTTCCGCGCTGGAGAAGCCGCGGTCGACCACAGTGATCACCCGGCCGAGCTTCCAGTCCCGCATGTCGTCCTTGACCTGCGGAAGGATCGTTTGGTCGCTGGTCCCTCCCGGCCACACCCAGCACCTGACCGGCACGCCTTCCTTGGTGACGGCCAGTCCGATGGTGACCTGCGGCAGGTCGTCGCGGTGGTCCTTGCTCTTCCCGTACGCCCGGAACGGCTTGTCGCCCTCGTCACACTCGAAGTAGGTGTTGGTGGTGTCGAAGAAGATCAGGTCGACCTCGAGGTTCAGGAGGTTGGCGACCGCGAAGAACACCGTTTCTTGGATCTCGGCCTGGGCGTCGGCTTCCACCAGCAGGTCCATCGCGCGGTAGGCCTGGTCCTCGTCCATCGCCTCCAGGCCCGGTATCGCCGCGTCGCGGCCGGCCCACTCGGCAGCCGACAGCTTCGAGGCCGGGGCGATGGCACGGTTGGCGACCAGCGCGAACAGCACCCGCTCGACATCCGTGCGGAACCTACGCTCGCCGAGGATCTTCGCCAGCGCGCGATCGATCTCCAGTTGCCGCCACAGGCCCTGGAGCAGCCAGACCGCACCGATCGGCCGAGAGCCGGTCACCTCCAGGCCGCCGCCCGCCACCGGGGCCGAGGGGTCGGCGCCATCCTCGCCGAGGTAGCGGTTGATCGAGGTGACCAGACGACGAAGGCCGTCGGTGTCGAGCCGGTCCTCACGGCCGAAGTTGTACACCACCTCAGCCTGTGTGGTGCCGCCCACCCGGCGGTTGTGGGCCAGTTGCACGTAGCGGCCGTCGTGGCGTTCTTGTTCTTCCGCTGAGTCGTCCGCAGGTACATGCCCATAGCATGAACGATCACACCCGGAAACAACAAGTCTCTGCCGACGAGCGTGTGCCCACGCATTTCGGCCCTGACGCCCACCCGGCACCCTCGTGACCTGCACCGACCACCAGCACGGGGCCCTTCCGTGCCCACCAACTGCGGAACTCAGGCGAAACGATCACACCCGCGACATGTGCGAGTCTCCCAACCACAAGTCACACCAGGGCCATTGACCTGCACGAATCACGATGAAACTCCCTCACTGACACGCCCCCACGAGTTCAACTTCAGTAACGATCGTGGCGAAGGTGTCTTGAGTGGCGCAGGGGTCCGGATTCCGCAGGGTGCTCCTCCTGTCATTCGGTGTCGGTGGTGATGGCTTTGAGCATCGGGATTCTCGCGGCCTGGCGCCCGGGCCAGAGGGAGGCGAGGACGCCTATTGCGGCGGTGGCGAGAAAGAAGAGGAGCGCTCTGTCCCACGGGATGACGAGGGGGATGCCTTCCTGTCCGAGAACTGCTGCCGCGCCGATCGCGGTGCCGGCGATGAGGCCGAGTGCGGAGCCGAGGAGGGAGATGGTTACCGATTCGAGCCGCAGGACGGAGCCGATGCGTCGACGGTCCAGGCCCAGGGCCCGCAGGAGGCCGATCTCCCGGACGCGTTCGAAGACAGCCATGCCCATGGTGTTGACCACTCCGAGGGCGCCGATCAGCACGGTGACGCTGAGCATCGCGTACATGATGTTCAGAAACGGGGCGCTCTTCGCAGCGGCAGCCGCCCTCGCGTCGGCGCGGTCCTGGACGAGGAGCGCCGGGTTGTCCAGGGTCTGTCGGATTTCCTTCCTGAGCGCGGCTGTCTGGCCGTGGGCGGCTTTGACCAGGACGGATTCGATGCGCGGCCGCTGCTCGGTGTTGGTTGTGCGTGGTAGGGCCTTGTCGGAGATGAGGATGGGGGTCAGGGTGTCGGGGCCGTTGTAGATCGCGACGATGGGCAGGGCGGTCTTCGTGCCCGTTTCACTGAGGGTGCCGGTGACTTGGGAGCCGAGTCGCCAGCCGTGGGTGGCGGCCGTCTTTTCGGTGACCGCGATGCCGCGGTCGAGCCGGTCCAGAGAGCCCTTGCGGACGGTGACGGGTGCCAGGCGTTGCACTGTGGCGGGGTTGACGGCAGTCGCCGTCAGCGAGTTGCCGCTGGAGAGGTTGAAGTCGGTGCGAATGACCGGTGTGACAGCCTCGGCGTCGGCGAGCCGTGCGACGCGGGCGGCGGTGTCATTGCCGATCTCGGCGAAGTCCACGGCCGTGATGCGCAGGTCCGAGGTCATGGAGCTGTCGGCGTCCTGGGCGTCCATGCGGTTGATCGAGGTGACGACCACGGTGACGGCGGTGATCATCGCGAGGCCGACCGTGAGGGTGGTTGCGGTGGCCGCCGTGCGCCGTGGGTTGCGGCGGGCGTTCTCCACGGCGAGCTTGCCGCGGATGCCTGCCAGCCGGGTCAGCGGCGAGCGCAGGAGCCCGGTGACGCCCAGAGCGAGCAGCGGGGTGAGGATGATCAGCCCGGTCAGGAGCATGGGTACGGCGCCGAAGAGGAGGTTCTGGCTGCCGGTGGCGGCAGCGACCAGCAGGGCTCCGAACGCGGTGACGGCCAGGCCGATGGTGTTGCGGCGGTGCAGCGAGGCGGTGGTGGGGGGCTCGCTGGTGCGCAGCGCTGCCATGGGCGCCACGGCGGCGGCTCGGCGGGCTGGGAGGTAGGCGGACAGTACGGTGACGCCGATGCCGACCGCGAGCGCTGTGAGCACAGGTGTGGCGGAGAGAATCTGCAAAGCGGCAGTCGGTCCTGCGGTGACGCTGAACAGGCTGCTCAGCAGTGCCGCGACCCCGATGCCCAGTATGTAGCCAACGATCGAGGCGGCCGTTCCGATGATGGCGGCTTCGGCCAGGACCTGGCGCATCACGTATTTCCTGGTGGCGCCGACTGCGCGCAGCAGCGCGTGCTCGCGGGCGCGGGCTGCGCTGAGCATGGTGAAGGTGTTGGCGACCAGGAAGGTGGAGACGAACAGGGCGATGCCTGCGAAGCCCAGCAGCAGCGTGATGAGTTTTTGGTTGTTGCTGGAGGAGGCCGCCTCGGCGGCCAGGTCTGCTCGTGTCTCGGCGCGGAAGCCGGAAGGAAGCAACTTCTGTGCCTGTTCGGCGAGCTGGGTCTGCGGCGTGCCGTCGGCCGCGGTCAGTGTGATCGCCGAGTAGCTGCTCGGGGCGGAGGAGAACTGCCGTTGCGCGGTGCGGGTGTCGAAGGCGGTGAGGGTGCCGCCGGTGGCTGTGCGGCTGTCCTGGGCGGTGAAGGTGCCGACCAGCCGGGCGCTTTGGGCCGTGCCGTTGACGACGATGCGCACCCGCTCGCCCACCTGGTACCCGGCCCGCTCGGCGGACTGCCGGTCGACGGCGATCTCGCCGGTGGTATGGGGCCCGCGGCCCGCGGTGAGCGGGTAGCGGGGGTCCTTGCCCGTACGGTCGGGGACGTAGTTGAGGCCTGCGGCTTGATTCAGGTCGCCGACCAGGGTGCCGTCGGATCCGACGAGGAAGGAGGGGCCCTCGACCGTGCCGCGCGCTGCGGAGGCGCCGGGCAGCGTGCGCAGCCGCTGCAGGAGCGAGTCGTCGAGTTGTGGGGTGCCGCTGGAGGAGGCCGCGGACTGGTTTGGTGTGATCTTCACCGATGCATCGGGTTGGGAGTTGGTCTGTGCGCGAGTCACGGCCGTGCTGACGGACTCGCTGTAGATCAGCGAGCCGGTCACGAACGCCACGCCCAGCAGCACAGCCAGGGCGGGCATCGCGAAACGCAGGCGCTGGGAGCGCAGGGTGCGCAGGGTGGCGCGGATCATCGAAGGCCTTCGGGAAGAGATCGCTCGGTGGGTCATCGCGGTCAGCTCACCCGCTGCGAGACGTCGAATGTCTTCATCTGTTCCAGCACCCTGGCCGCGGTCGGGTCCGGCATCTCATGGACAAGGCTTCCGTCGGCCAGAAAAAGGGCACGGTCGGCGTAGGCCGCGGCGACCGGATCGTGGGTGACCATCACGATCGTCTGACCCAGCTCCTGTGCGGAGGATCGCAGGAAGGACAGGATTTCGGCTCCCGCCCGGGAGTCGAGGTTGCCGGTGGGCTCATCGGCAAAGACTATGGCCGGCCGGGTGGCCAGGGCTCTGGCGCACGCGACCCGCTGCTGCTGGCCGCCGGACAGCTGGGCGGGACGGTGGCCGAGCCGGTCCGCCAGCCCCAAGATGTTGATCAGGCCCTTCAGCCACACCTGGTCAGGGGCGCGCCCGGCCAGATAGCACGGCAGGGTGATGTTCTCCCAGGCGGTGAGGGTGGGCAGCAGGTTGAACGCCTGGAAGACGAAGCCGATGCGCTCGCGCCGCACCTTGGTCAGCTGTACGTCATTCAGCGAGCCCAGGTCCATATCGCCGATCCGCGCCGTACCGGACGTGGGAGTGTCCAATCCCGCCAGGCAGTGCATGAATGTGGACTTGCCGGAGCCGGAGGGCCCCATGATCGCCGTGAACTCACCGCGCAGAAAACGGGCCGACACCCCGGCCAGCGCCATGACGCGGGTCTCGCCCTCGCCGTAGACCTTGGTCAGACCGTCGGCGGCGGCGACCACCGCGCCCGGCCTCTCGGAAGACGACAAGGCGTCCATCCTTGGGTTCATTGCATCGCTCCTGGATGACTGCTCGTGAAATGGCCGCTGAGCCGAAGGGCAGAACGGGACGTCGCCGGCGGTCACCGGGCCGTCCCTGAGGTCGAATCCTTCAGCGTGGTGCGGGTACGGCGGATCCACCGGAATGCCGAGGCGGCCGTTTCCCTCCCTGGGCCGAAAGGCTGAGGTGGCGCGCGCGGTGCTGCCGTAGCGTGACGTGCCATGAGCTCAGCCTTCCGGGCCCGTTCCCGTACCCAGCAAGTGCTCTTGTGCCTCGTCGGCGCTGCCTGGTCGTCCTCGTGGTGTGGGAGGGACTGAACGCGCCGTACCTGCCGGTGGCTGCGGCAGCGGCAGTCTCCGGGGTTCTGTGTCTGGCTGCCCTGGCCGCGCCGGAACGCCTTTTCGCACGGCAGATCGCCATCGCCACGGCCCTCTCGTGCACCTGTCCGTGGTGGAGACGCAACTGCCCCACCGTCCCGAAAACACCCCGGGCCTGGCAGAGCTGTGCGCGCTGCTGCTGCTGATCACCCGCGCTGCGCGGCGTCACCCGGCTTCGAAAGCGGTCATCTATGCAGCGGGACCGGCCCTCGCCGCCGTGAACCGCACCGGGTTCGTTGGCAATGCCACTTAGATAGGTGGGTTTCTGAGCTTGCCGTTTAACCTCGCCGCTGTTTGTGTTCCTTGATCGTCTCGGCTCGCTTGACGGTCTTCCCTACGGGCTGCGG
>NZ_SDIG01000028.1:0-59155 GCF_004122755.1 Streptomyces sp. TM32 | reverse complement strand
CGAGGCCGATCGTCGGCTCGTCGAGCATCAGCAGACGGGGCGCGCTGACCAGCGCCTGGGCGAGTTCGAGGCGGCGGACCATACCGCCGGAGTACGTGTTGGCGAGCCGGCCCGCCGCATCGGTGAGGCCGACCGCCGCCAGCGCCTGGGCGACGCGTGCCGCCCGCTCACGGCGCGGGACGTCGAAGACCCGGGCGAAGAGCGCGACGTTCTCGCGGCCGGTCAGCCCGGCGTCCGCGGACAGCTGCTGCGGCACGTACCCCAGCAGCCGGCGCACCGCCATCCGGTCCCTGGCCGCGTCGTGCCCGAAGACCCGCACCATGCCGGCCGGGACGGGCAGCAGGGTGGTGATGCAGCGGATCGCGGTGGTCTTGCCCGCGCCGTTCGGCCCGAGCAGCCCGAAGACCTCGCCGGGGCGGACGGACAGGTCGACGCCGTCCACGGCCCTGGTCTCACCGAAGGCATAGCGCAGACCACGGCAGGTCACCGCGTCAGGAGCGGACGCGGACCCGGTGTCTGCGTCCGGTGCCGGGTCACGGTGCGCGGTGGCGTCCGGGGCCGGGGCGCGGTGCGCCACCGGCGCGCGGCCCGGCCCGGCCGCACCCGGCAGCCGCCCCGGCCGTCCCTCGTCGTCGCTGGTCATGTGCCCTCCGCTTCCTCGTGCAGGTGGTGGGCGAGGAGGCGCAGCGCCGGGAGGGCCGCGGCCAGTGCCGCCCGGTCGGCCTCCGGCAGGCGCGCGAGCTGCTCGCTCACCAGGGCGCTGCGGCGGGTCTCCCAGTCACGCAGCCGCGACCGGGCCTCGGGGGTGGGGTAGAGCAGCGCCGAGCGGCGGTCGTCGGGAGCGGTCTCCCGGCGCAGAAACCCGGCCCGGCTGAGCTGATTGACCAGGGTGGAGACCGAATTCCCGGCGAGACAGAGCTCCCTGGCCGCGGCCGACACCCGTATGCCGGGCCGCTCCGCGACCAGCCGCAGCAGCTCCACCTCGGCGCCGCGCAGCGGGGGGACGGTCAGCCCGGCCCGCAGCCGGCGCCGGATCAGCCGCTGGACGCCGGCCAGCACCTCGGCGAGCGAGTCGGGGAACTCCCCTCCAGCCATGCCCCAATTTTAGCTCTGAGTGAGAGGTAGTGGCCGAGGCGCACGCGGGGCGGGGCCTTGGACGGCCCGAACGGCCCAGCCGGGCCACCGGAGCCCCGTGACCTGCCCGGACGGACGGTGCCGCACCCCGGCGGGCGTCTTTGGACGGGGTGGCGCCCGACGGCCCTGGGGGCGCGACACCACCCCGGCTGACGGTCCTGCCGGGACGACGCCACCCCGGCTGACGGCGCAGCCGGGGAGCGGCCGGCCGCGAGCCGGGGACCGGGGTGGCGGCAGACCCCCAGGTGACCGACGCACGGCTTGGGAAGCCCGAAATCCGCGGGCTCAGAACTCAACTACCGCCCGCATCAACGGCCTTGACAGCCCCTTGCGGGCGGAGAAGCCTGGTTCTTCCGGCGGTTGCCGGAAGTCGGGGGATACCGGGGGAATCGGGGGACTCATGAGGACGTACACGTCTGCGCGCGCGACGGGCGGGACACCGGCGGACAGGCACGGGAGACCGACGCACGACCAGGACCACAGCGTGCCCGCACCGCTGCCGCGGCAGGGCCGCCGGGGGCGCACGGCCTCCCGGGCGGCGAGCCTCGCCGCGGCGACCCTCGCCCTCTCGCTGTCACTGTCGGCCTGTTCCTCGGACGGCGCGGGCGGGGCCCCGGCGGCCGACAGCTCGGCTCCGTCTCCCAGCCCGACACCGACCGTCGACCGCGCCGCCTACCGCCACACGCTGACCGGCGCCCTCGGACCGCTCAACAGCGCACTGCGCGCGGTGGACAGCGCCCACGAGGGCAGTGCGCTGAACACCGCGCTGGACACGGCGTCGTCCCGCGCGGATGCGGCCGCGGACGCCCTGCAGATGACCGCGACACCGGACGACGCCTCGCCCGGCAACAGCCAACTCGTCTCCGCGCTGAGGGCGTTGGGGCAGGACCTCAAGAGTGCCGGCAGCGCCGGAGGCGGCCGCTGCGCCACCTCCCCCCGCGTCACCCTCGGCAGCGCGCAGAGCCCGCAGAGCGTCCAGGCCGCCGGGCGTGCGCTCACCGCCCTCGGCTACGACACGACCCTGCACCTGCCGCGTACGCAACCGGCCCAGCACCGGCGGCTCACCAACGGCACCCTCGTCCGCGACGGCAGCCGGGGCGGTCTGGGACGGCTGACCGTCAAGAACGGCACGGCCCGCGATGCGGTGGTGACCCTGACCCGTGCGAACCGCACGGCGTTCTCCCTGTATGTGCGCCACGGATCGAACGCGACCGTACGGAGCGTCAACAGCGGCTCGTACACGGTGTACTTCACCACCGGCGAGGACTGGAACGGCCCGAAGAGCTCCTTCACCCGCGAGTGCAGCTTCGAGAAGTTCGACGACCACGCGAACTTCAAGACGGTCCGGGTGACCGGCGGGACCCAGTACACCGTGCTGACCTTCACCCTGAACAAGGTCCTCGGCGGCAATGCGCGCACGAGCACGGTGCCGGCGGCCGAATTCCCGTCGTAGCAAGCCCACATACCCGTTGTAGCGGCGGAAACGGAGGCCGTCGGTTCACCGTCGCCGGGCCCGCGGGCAGCTGCGGTCCCGGCGACCGGGATTCCGCCTCGGCTCGGTATCGTGACTCCCTGTGGGCGACAGCACGGTGTGGACTCTGGCGATCGCGGCGATGACCGGCGGTACGGCGGTGCTCGCCAGCTGGGTCACCGGCCGCGGCAGCACCCAGGCCGCCAGGATCCAGGCCGAGACCGCGGCCCGTTCCCAGCGGGCCGAGCGGCTGCGGGAGAGCCGGCGCACGGCCTACCTGGATCTCATCGAACAGACCCACCACATCGGCGAGTTGTTCTGGGAGATCTCCGCGGCCCTGCGGCTGCCCGTTTCCCCGGACCGTACCGCCGCCCTCGGCGAGCTGCGGGAGCGGGAGGTCGCCGAGTACGCCAAGATCCGGCGCTGCGCGCGCGTCGTCGACCTGGAGGGCCCGCCCGCGGCGGCCGCCGCGGCGCTCGCCCTCCAACGGGCAACCCGCCCCTTCTATGCGGCCATGACGGCAGACCTGTCCGACGAGGCCGACGGCCGCCACGACTTCGATGCCGCCTTCCGCCCGTTCTGGGCAGCGCTGGAGGACTTCGTCGAGGCGGCGCGCGCGGCCCATCAGCGGGAGTGAGGACGAGGCCCGTCCGGGAACTCCCGCTCCCCTGCCCACGCATCCAGGGCAGTGTCAGACCCCCGTGCCACGATGACGACCATGAGCACTCCCGAACGCGTCATGCCGCCCCTGGACGCCGATGAGCGGACTTCCTTGGAGAGTTGGCTGGACTTCTACCGCAGCACTCTCGCCCAGAAATGCGACGGCCTGGAGGAGCACCAGCTCCGCGAGGCGTCGGTGGCGCCCTCGCCGATCACTCTGCTCGGCCTCGTCCAACACATGGCCGAGGTCGAACGGAACTGGTTCCGCCGGATCCTGGCGCGGGAGGACGCCCCACCGATATTCGAGAACGGTGCCGAGCCCGGGACCCCCGACGGCGGTTTCGACCTCGCCGAGGGAGCCACGTACGAAAAGGCGCTGGCCGTCTGGCAAGCCGAGATCGCTCGCGCCCGGACGCACTGTGCCGCCCACTCCCTCGACGACACCAGCCCCTTCATGGGCGGGCAGGTCACCCTGCGCTGGATCTACACCCACATGATCGCCGAATACGCCCGCCACTGCGGCCACGCCGACTTCCTCCGCGAGCGCCTGGACGGCCTGACGGGCGTCTAGGCCAGTTTTCGCTGGATCATCGGGTGGATGAGAGAAAGAGGCCTGCGTTGTGGAGCCCGGCAAGGTGGATGATCACGGTTTTCTCCTGGCGCGTTGCGATGCCTCGCCGCCGCTTGAGGCGGTTGATGCACCGTTCCGCGGTGTTGTGCTGCCGTAGAGGTCGCGGTCGAAGGCGGGTGGCCGGCCTGCCGCCCTGGCTGGCGGACGCATCGATTCCGCCCCGCGCACACGCTGCGGGTCAGTCCGTCAGCCGCTCGTACAGCACATAGGTGTTGCCGTCCTGATCGGCGAACTCACCCATCCACGAGCCCCAGGACTGTTCGGCTGGAAATTCGGTGAAGCGCACACCCCGCGCGATCAGTTCCTCGGCGGTGGCGCGCACGGCCGTGCCTTGGCGCCGCCCAGGGGCCGGGCCGGCACCCGAGCCGCGCCCGCGCAGGCCACCAGCCCGAACACGGCGACCAGCCAGAGGGGGGCGCGCCACCCGAGCCAGTCACCGACGAGCGCGCCGAGCGGCGCGCCGAGCACGGTGGACACGGTCAGGCCGCCGGTGATCATCGCCAGGGCAAGCCCCCGTCGCTCGGGGCTCACCATGCCGCTCGCCGCCGCGCCCGCGGTCGCGTGTAGGTCGCCGCGCCGGCCGCCGCGATGACGCGCCCCGCCGCCACGACCGCCAGGGCGGGGCCCACCGCCTGCAGCACCATGCCGACGGTGAACACCAGCTGGGACAGCACCAGGATGCGCCGCTGACCCCAGCCCGCGGTCAGTGCCGTCAGCAGGGGTGCCGCGATCGCGTAGGTCCACCTGCCCCAGGTCGGCCGCGATCCGTTCGGCGGCCCCGGGCACCGAGCCCGAAGCCCCCGTCCGCCTCCCCGGCTAAGCATCACCGACGTCCTGCGGCCCCAGCGCGAGCAGGGCGACATCGTCGTGGAAGACCCGGGTGTGGCGTGGCAGGTCGGTGTTGAGGAAGTCGATGACGTCGACGGGGCCGGGTGCGGGCCGGCCGGCGAAGCGGTCGCGCAGGCGGTCGAGGAGCGGATAGAAGGCCCCGGTCCGGTCGCGGGCCTCGATCAGGCCGTCGGTGCACAGGAGCAGGACGTCGCCCCGGCGGAACGGGTGGGTGTAGGAGACGGGGTCCTCGTCGTCGAGGGCGCCCAGGCCGAGCGGGAGGGCGGGCGGTCCGGTGAGGGCCGTCACCTCACCGCGGGAGATCAGCACCGGCTCGATGTGCCCGTGGTTGACGATGGTCACCCGCTGGGCGACGGCGTCGTACTCGACCAGGGCGGCGGTGACGAACAGCTCGTCGTCGGGGCGCTCATCGGCCTCACGGGCCAGGCACCGCTCCATCCGGGCCGCGACCGCCAGCAGGTCCACCTGGTCGTAGGCGGCCTCGCGAAAGCTGCCGAGGAGGTCGGCGACCGTACGCACGGCCTGCAGACCCTTGCCGCGGACATCGCCGATGAGGGCGCGCTCGCCAGCCGGCGTGGCACGGATGTCGAAGAGGTCACCGCCGACCATCGTGCCGACCTCCCCGGACCGGTAGAGACCGGCCGCGAGCACCTGCCCGACGCGGTGCGGCACCGGCCGCAGCAGGGTACGCATCAGCGCCTCGGCCACCGAATGGGCCCGGACCAGCTGCTGCTCCTGGCGCCGACGGTGAGCGGCCAGCGCCACCCCGAGGAGGCCGACCATGCCGGTGGCGATGTAGGCGGCGACATGGTGGTTCTCCCACAACTGGTGGACGTTGTGGCCCGTGCAGCACGGGGTCCCGGCCAGCACGCCCTCCAGCACCACCGCGAAGACCGTGATCGCCGCGACCGCGACCGGACCGAGGGTGTACGCGGCGGTCACCGGCAGCGCGATGAGCAGGAAACTCACCGCCCACGGCGTGGGGGTCACGAATTCCAGCAGCAGCACCCACACGACATAGGCCGGCGGCAGCCAGCGCATCCACGCGGGCGGCCGCGGCACCTCGAAGCCGCTGTGGTCGACGACCGTGAGCTGTCCGCCCGTACGGCCCCGGCCCTCCCGGCGATCACGACCGATCCGCCCGAAGATCCACTGCCCCGACCTGTCCACACGGGCTCCCCACACGACCGTGATCAAGAAGCACAGCCTGTCCCGGCCGGAGAGCCCCTACCGGCCATTAGGCCGCTTGACGGCATGTCATATGTGGTCAGGCGGCGGGCAACAGGCAGGAAGCGCAGCCCCGGCGCCGTTCGTGTCATCTCCGCGGAAGCTCCGCCGAGCCCGGCCCGGCTAGGATCGAACGGTGATGCAGAGCGCAACTCTGGCCGGGGCCTTCGACGAGCTGGCCGACAGCTACGATCACCGGCACCACGAGGAGATCGCGCGGGCCCTGATCGCGTGGGTGGCGCCTGGTGAAGCCGACGCGGTCGCCGATGTGGCGTGCGGGGCGGGAGCGGTCGCCCGGCAGCTCGCGCGGAGCCGGCCCGAGACCGCGCCCCCCGTCCTGGCCGTCGATCTGTCTCCCGGGATGGTCGAGGTGGGCCGGGCCCGTGCCGCCGGCCTGGAACGTGCGACGGCGATCGACTGGCGGGTCGCCGAGGCGGTGCCGCTGCCGGTGGCCGATCGCTCGCTCGACGTCGTGCTCTGCGCGTCCTCGCTGCACTTCCTGGGGCGCCGGGCGCCGGCCGACTGGCGGCGCGCCCTGCGGCCGGGGGGCCGGGTGGGTTTCACGCTGCCCCTGGCCACGCACTTCCGGCCGTCGGAACGCTTCTCGGGTCACCTCGCCCGTGATGTGCCGCTGCCCCACACCGCGCAGGAGGCGAGTGTCTGGGCGGCGGAGTGCGGATTCGCCGAGGCCGCATCCCGCGTGCTCGTCCTTGGTACGCGTCGTGTGGTGGTGACCTCGGCCAGGGAACCCGGCGGTCGGTGAGCAAGCCGGTAAGTGGGCCGGTGAGCCACGGGGCCGCCAGGGCCGCCCGCGGCCCCGCGTGCGTCGGTTACGGCGGACCGGGGGGTGAGGGGGCGGGGCGCGCGGGGCGAGGGTGAGGAGCGGCCGGGCGGTCCAGGTAGGTCGTCCGGCGGCCGTCCCGGGAACGCCGGAGAGGGTCCTGCACCGCCCGTGCGCACAGGCCGGCCGGGGTGATCACCGCGAAGTACAGCGCGGCCAGGCCGAGGTGTCGCAGCCGGTCAGTCCATCGGGATCGCGGCACGCCAGTCGGCCTCCTCCCGCCACTCGGGCTGGTCCCGCTTGTCCAGCAGGAAGTCGCCGAGGACCAGCAGATCGATCCGGGTACGCATGAAGCAGGCGTACGCCTCCTCGACGTCGCGCACGATCGGCTCCCCGCGCACGTTGAACGAGGTGTTCACCAGCACCGGGCAGCCCGTGCGGTCCCGGAAAGCGGTGAGCAGCGCGTGGAAGCGGGCGTGGCGCTCGGCCGACACGGTCTGCACGCGGGCCGAGCCGTCGACATGGGTGACCGCGGGGATCGTCGAGCGCGGCACCCGCAGCAGGTCCAGGCCCGTCGCGCCGTCCGTCGCGGCCCCGCACTCCCGCCGCTGTGCCGCGGCGACCTGCGCGGTCAGCAGCATGTACGGGCTCTCCTGGGCCAGGTCGAACCAGTCCTTGGCGTCCTCGGCCAGCACCGCGGGCGCGAACGGGCGGAAGGACTCCCGGAACTTGGTCTTGAGGTTGAGGGTGGACTGCATGGCGGGATCGCGCGGATCGGCGAGGATGGAGCGATTGCCCAGCGCCCGTGGTCCGAACTCCATCCGTCCCTGGAACCAGCCGACCACCCGTCCCTGCGCGAGCTCCGCCGCGACACGCTCCACCATGTCCCGCTCCGGCAGGCGCACGGCGGGGTAGCCGCCACGGGTCAGGAACTCCTCCGTCTTACGATCGGAGCAAGCGGGGCCGAGCAGCGCCCCCGCCATCGCGTCCGTGCCGCGCCCCACATGCGGGCGGGGCGCTCCCCGGCGGTGCGACTCGGCCAGCGCCGCGCCGAGCGCCCCGCCCGCGTCCCCGGCCGCCGGCTGGATCCACAGCTCGTCACAGACCCCGTCGGCCAGGATCCGGCCGTTGGCCACGCAGTTGAGGGCCACACCGCCGGCCAGGCACAGCCGTCGCTCCCCGGTGCGGTCCAGCGCCGTCCGGGCCAGCCGGAGCATCACCTCCTCGGTCACCTGCTGCACGGAGGCCGCCAGGTCGAATTCCCGCTCGGTGAGCGGGCCTTCCGGTGTCCGGCGCGGCCCGTCGAACAGCTCCTCGAAGGCCCGGCCGACCATGGTCTGCCCGTACTGGAAGGTGAAGTGACGCAGATCCAGGCGGAACGAGCCGTCCTGCTTGACGTCGATCAGCCGCTCCCGGATGAGTGGCGCGTAGCGCGGCGTCCCGTAGGGCGCCAGGCCCATCAGCTTGTACTCGCCCGAGTCGACCTTGAAGCCGCAGAAGTACGTGAACGCCGAGTACAGCATGCCGAGGGAGTGCGGAAAGCGCAGTTCGGCGAGTGGAGCCAGCTCGGTGCCCCGTCCGTGCCACAGCGTTGTCGTGGCCCACTCCCCCACGCCGTCGACGCACAGCACCGCGGCCGACGGGTACGGGCTCGGGAAGAACGCCGACGCGGCGTGCGAGGCGTGGTGCCGGTGTGCCACCACCGGTGGCAGCGGCTGTCCGGGGGCCAGGGCGCGCAGCCGCGCCCGTACGTCGTCCAGGGCCCGCCGCTTCCAGCCGGCCCACTGCCCGAACGCCCGGCGGAACACGGGGAAGCCGTGCGGGGCGGTGGCCAGCCAGGTCGCCAGCACCCGGCGGAACTTCAGCGCCGGGTCCTCGTAGAACGCCACGGCCGCCAGCTCGTCGAGGCGCAGCCCGGCCTCGCGCAGGCAGCAGGCGACGGCGTGCGAGGGGAAGCCGGGGTCGTGGCGGCGCCGGGTGAACCGCTCCTCCTGTGCCGCCGCCAGCGGGGTGCCGCCGGCCACCACGGCTGCCGCGCTGTCGTGGTAATAGGCGGAGATGCCCAGGACCGGGCCGTCCGGCCCGCCGGGGCCCGAGCGGTCGGCGCGCGCGCCGCCCCTGCCGGTCCGCATGTCAGAACAGGGGGTAGACGGACGCGTCGTCCTCGGGCTGCGGCCGCAGCCGGGACGGCGGCGTGGGCCGGTCCGGCGGGGTGTCGGGGGCGGGCCCCCGGCGACCCCGGTGCCGCAGCCAGGAGGCGAGGCGGCGGACCGCCGACGCGGGCGCCGCGTTGCTGTCTTCGGGCATGGCGGCGCTCCTCACCTCAGGTCCAGGCGGTCCGCCAGCTGCCGGGCCACCAGGTCGTATCCCAGATCGGTGCAGTGCACCCGGTCGATGAACAGCCAGTCCTGCGGCCCGGCGGCCTCGGCCAGCGCCACGTTCAGGTCCACGAACCGCACGTCGAGCCGGGCGCATCCGGCGGCCAGCCGGTCCGCGTAGGCGCGGCCCACCGCCATGGTGGAGATGTCGTGGTGGAACCGGCGGAAGTTGGACACCTCGTCCAGCTCCTCGAAGAGCAGCTGCTCGCGGGGCAGCGGTTCCTCGCGCACCCAGGGCGCGAGCGGCTGGAGCGCGAAGACCAGCCGGGCGCCCAGGCCGTCCGCAAGCAGCTTCCAGGCCCCTAGGTGACGAATAGTCAATTCGGTGGCGTGCGCGACACGTTGGTCCGGGGGCGGTACGACGTCGGGGGCGGGCCCGCAGTCGAAGAAGGCGCCGTGCCGGCCCTGCTTCTCCTCGGGCAGCCGACTGAGCACCAGATTGTTGACCCCGGAGAGCAGCACGATGTCCTCGACCGGCGGGAGTTCGTGCTGGAACAGGGTGAACAGCAGCAGTTCCTGGGCCGAGTTGTGGCTCTGGCCTGCGATGTTCAGCCAGGGCAGCCGGGGCGCGTGGGCGTTCCACAGCCGTGCGGTGATCGTGGCCGCGTCACCGGTGGCGCCCACGCCGAAGACCGCGGAACTGCCCGCGAGCACCCGCGCCGGGCCGTCGGGACGGTCGTCGCCGACCGTCGCCCGGAGCCCGCCGGGGCCCGGGGTGACCCGGAAGCCGTGCCGGTCGGTCGTGTAGACGGGGGTCTTCTCGTTGCCGTACTGGAAGTACCCCAGATAGGGCTGGTCCTCCAGAACGAAGGTGTAGTGCTCCATGTGCGGAGTGAACTCGGCGCGGGGTGACGTCATCGTGCAGGGACTCCCGTCGGTGCGCGGTGCGTGGCTGTCGTGCCTTCCGTGGTGACCGGCCGGCCTGCCGTGCGCGGTGGGCCCGTGGGGCACGCCAGGTGCGGTGTGGGCGGCCTGCACTCAGGGGGCCGGGGTCGGGGGCGGCGGCTCGGGCAGGGAGCCGGGGCGGTCCTCGCGGATCAGGTCGGCGTTGATGGCCATGCCCGCCAGCCCTCCGCTGGCAGCGGCCATCGCGGCCTGCTGCATGGTCCGGCCGAGGTCTCCGGCCACGTACAGCCGGGGCAGGCTGGTGCGGCCGCGCTCGTCGGTCTGCACGGACTCCAGGTCCGGGGCCTGCAGCCAGGGGCGCAGCGGGGCCACCCGGGGCTCCATGTCCAGGTGGAGGAAGAGCGCCCCGTAGCTCGCGGACCGGCCGTCCTCGAAGACGACCTCGACGCCCTCGGGATGCGGCTTCACCTCGCCGACCCCGTCGTGGACGACGGGCACGCCGGCCGCGGTGAGCCGGCCCCGCTCGTCCTGGGGCAGCTCGCGCCGGTCGGTGAGGTAGGTGATGCGGTCGGACCACACCGTCAGGGTCGCGGCCAGGCACTCGCTGGGCACGCTCCCTCCGTACACGGCGAAGCTGCGGTCGCGCACCTCCCAGGCGTGGCAGTACGGACACTCCAGGACGGTCGTGCCCCACAGGTCGGCCAGGCCCGGGACCGGCGGCAGCACCGAGCGCACACCGGCCGCGTACAGCAGGGTGCGGGCCCGGAAGGTGCCGGACTCCTTGGTGGTGACCACCACGTGGTCGCCGTCGGGCTCGGCCGACACCACCTCGTCGTCGCGGAACGTCACGTCGTACGCGTCGAGTTGGGCGCGGGAGCGGGCCCGGAAGTCCGCGATCGTCGCCCCGTCGTTGGTGAGGACGTTGTGCATGACGCCCGCTGCCATGTTGCGGGCGTCGCCCGAGTCGATCAGCAGCACCCGGCGACGCGAACGGCCCAGGTAGAGCGCCCCGTTGAGGCCGGCCGGGCCGCCTCCGACGATCACTGTGTCGTAGAGCTGTGTGTCCAATGGTCATCCCTTGTCGAGAAGGTCACTGTGCGGAGGCGGATCGGTGGGCGGCGCACCGGAAGACAGGGGCGGGGCGGAGGGCGCCGGGAGTGCGTCGCCGGGCGCGGAGTGGTCCTCGCGCAGGGGCGCGAGCAGCACCAGCGCGCCGACGGCCAGGAGGGTCCCGCACACCACGAACACCGCGCGCACGGACAGGGCTTCGGCGAGCAGTCCGCCGAGTGTCGCGCCGACCGGCATGGTGCCCCACGCGCACAGCCGGGACACGCTCATCACCCGGCCCTGGAGGTCCTCCGGCGTGAGCCGCTGGCGCAGCGACATCACGGGGATGTTCCAGCCCATCATGAAGACGCCGTTGGCGGCGAGCGCCAGCGCGGCCAGGACCGGATGGCGGCCCAGGCCCAGCGCGGCGTACGCGGCCCCGGACGCCACCAGGGACCAGCGGGCCAGCCGTACGGTGGGCAGCCGGTCGGCGGCCCGGGGCGCCAGCCAGCTGCCGGCGACGGCGCCCAGCGACCCGACGGCGAGCAGCAGTCCGTACCCGGCGGCGCTCAGCCCCAAAGTGCCCTCGCTCAGCAGCACCAGCATCGAGAAGGTCGCCGAGAACACCAGGCCGTACAGGGCGCTCGCGGCCAGGGTGAGCCGCAGGGTGCGATGGCCGAGGACGAAGCCGAGCCCGCCCCGGATGTCGCGCAGCACCCCGCCGCGCGCCCCGCCCGGTGCCGCCCCGCCCGGTGCCGCCTCGCGGCGGGTGCGGGCGAGCGGGGCGAGGCCGAACAGCAGCAGCGCGGCCAGCGCGTACAGCACCCCGCCGGTGGCCAGCGCCGCGGCGGCGGTCAGGCCCACCAGCAGGCCCGCCACGGGCGGTCCGGCCGTTTCGTTGAGCACGATCGTCGCTGCCATCAGCCGTCCGTTGGCGCGCTCCAGGTGCCGCTCGTCGACCAGGCGCGGCAGCATCGCGGGTGCCGCGGTGTCGGCGAGGGTCTCGGCGATGCCCAGCAGGAACGCCAGCGCGTACAGGAGGGCCAGCGGACGGTTGTCGGCAAGCACCAGGGTCGCGCCGAGCAGCGCCGCCGCGCGGACCAGGTTGCTGCCCAGCACGATCCGGCGCCGGTCCACCCGGTCCACGAGGACGCCCGCGGGGAGCGCGAACAGCAGCCAGGGCAGCATGTTGACGGTGGTCAGCCCGGCGACCGCCGCCGGGTCGGGGTGGTGCGCGACCACCAGCAGCGGCAGCAGCGTACGGGTGATGCCGTCGCCCGCGTTGGAGGCGGCCGTCGAGGCCCACAGCCAGCGGAACGGGCGGCCCAGGTCCGCCCGGCGGACCGGGCGGGCCCCGGACGGGGCGGTGCTAGCCAACAATGCTCCCCTCGTGCCACGCACGCAGGCCCAGCAACCGCTCGCCCAGTTCGGTCAGCGTCGCCGGCCCGTACAGTTCGGCCTCGTCCTTGCGCACCCCGCCCTGCGGCGGATGCGGCGGGATCCGGTCCCGCCAGAACCGCACCCGGGCCTCGCGGAGGTCGGCGTTCTCCTCCCAGGCGGGCGCCATGGTCAAGTACTGGGCCATGCGCACTCGGGCCTCGGAGACGTTGGGGTGCACCCCGTGCGGCAGAAGGCTGTTGAAGATGATCAGGTCGCCGGGGGCGACCTCCGGCGTGGTGATCGAGTAGCCGCTGATGTCCGGCGTGAACGGGTCGCGGTCGGCGGGCTGGCCGCTCACCCACTTCTCCCACTCGGTGAAGATCTCCGGCACGCACTGGAAGCCGCCGATCTCCTCGTCGCCGTGGGTCAGCGAGAGCACCGCCTGGCAGCTCACCTGGAGCGGATCGGCGGAGGTGTCCACGTCCCAGTGGATGAACCCGTCGAAGGCGCGCGGTCCCCGGTTGGGCGGGTTGACGTTGCAGAAGTCGATGGTGACCCACAGGTCGGTGCGGTCCCAGATGTCGGCGAAGGCCCCGTGGACCCGCGGGTTCTGTCGGATGTCCCACTGGGCCTGGTGGTTGTACATCTCCACCAGCCCGCTGTGGCCCGGCAGCCGGTCGTTGCCGGTGTGCGGCGAGGCCCAGGTCGAGGGGTCCTCGGGACGCATGTCGAGGAAGGAGTACAGCCCCTCGGTGAGGGCGGCGACCGTCTCCGGCGGCACCGCCTGACGGACGATCACATAGCCTTGGGTGATCCACTGTTGCCAGTCCGCGGGGGACAGGACGCGCAATGGTTCCGTCTTGTGGATGTCTCGCAGTGGAATGGCGGCCACGGGCACTCTCCAGGGACACGACGCCTGCACATGATCGGGTGGGACGGTCCGGCCTCGACATCGTCATTCCGGCCATTTTTCGCCCGGCCGGAGATATCGGGGAATACGGGTACGGGGCGCTGGACGGGGACGGGGACGGGGATCACTCGACGATCAGGCGGCGTTCGGGCAGCACCACGGCGTCCAGCTCGGTCCCGGTGAGCAACTCCAGTGCCTCGTCCAGGTGGTTGAGGAGGGGACGGCCGCCGCCGTTGGCGCTGGTGTTGATGAGCACGGGCAACTCCGTGCGGGCGGCCACCGCGTGGCACAGCCGGTGCAGCAGGGGATGGACGTCGGGCCGTACGGTCTGGAGGCGGGCCGTCCCGTCGATGTGCCGCGCCTCGGCGAGCTGCTGGGCCCGGTCGGGCCGCACCCGCACCGCGAACAGCATGGTCTGGGTGTGGTCCAGGGGCCCGGTGAAGTACTGGTCGGCCACCTCCTCCGGGCAGATCGGCGCGACCGGCCGGAACCACTCCCGGTTCTTGATCGTCTGGGAGACGTACCGGCGGGCGCCGCTCCAGTGGGCCGAGACCAGCAGGGAACGGTGGCCCAGCGCCCGCGGTCCGGTCTCCAGGCCGCCCTCCAGCCAGGCCACGCACCGCCGGTCGGCCAGCAGGTCGGCGACGGCCTGGACGAACTCCTCGTCGCCGGCCGGGCGGCGCAGGGACAGCCCGAGGCCGCCCAGTCGCCGTCTCAGGCCGTCGACCTGCTCGGCGTCGTCGCGGCTCCCCGTGTCCAAGCCCTCCAGCGGCGGTCCGGCGTAGGCCAGCGGCGCCCATCCCGAGCGGCCCAGCAGGGCCGGGCGGTCGGCCGGGTCGGCGACGGCCAGCGCCGCGCCCAGCGCGATCCCCGAATCGTCGCAGCAGGTCGGGATGGACACCCGGGTGAACTGGGCGCATTCGGCGAGGCGGCTGTTGGCGGTGATGTTGAGCGCGCAGCCGCCCGCGTAACAGAGCGTCGCATAGCTGGGGAAGCGCCGGCTGACGCCGGCGACCAGCGACGTCAGGTCCCGCTCCACGGCGTTCTGCAAGGTGGCCGCCAGGTCCCGGCAGATGCGCGCGTCCGGGGACGTCCCGACCGGGGTGCTTCGCCCGTCCGCGGTGCGGATCTCGTCGGGGAAGACCGAGCCGAAGGAGTGCACGACGTCGTCGTCGGAGGAGTCGGCCAGGCCCGCGTCCAGATACCCGCCGCTGTGCGGGTCGTACTCCCACCAGGTGTCGGCGTAGCGCAGCGCGGTGCCGGTCAGCCGGTCCTCGTCGAGCAGCTCGTACAGGTCCGGCGAGGCGCGCCGGGTGGACTGCGGGACGAGCATGGCGCGCAGCACCGGCAGCAGGGCGGCATCGGTCTCCCCGGTGGCCGTCAGCCCGAGCAGCTTGCCGGTGTCGAACTGGCTGCCGTGGACGCGCCGGGCGAGCGCCTCGTAGACCAGACCGAAGCGCGGGCCGGTGCGGTTGGTGAACGACATCACGGGGGTGAGCTGGTCGCCGTCGCCGAGGCAGAGCATGCCGCACTCGGCGTAGTTGCCCGTTCCGTCCAGGGCCAGCACCAGGGCCTTGCGGGCCCCGGAGGTGTAGTACGCGAGGGCGGCGTGCGCGTAGTGGTGGCGTACCGCGGTCAGGGTGATGTCGCCGAACCCCTTGGCCAGCGGCCAGTCCAGGGGTTTGATCACCCGGGTCACCGCGTCGGCGAGGCCGGTGCCGCCGGTGGCCGTCCAGCGGGCGTCCTCGTTGACGAGCTCCACCAGCGCCGGGGGCAGCACCTGGCACACCGGCGTGTACCAGTCGGCCACCGCGATCCCGGTCACCGGGCTCGCCGCCCGCTCCCGTAGCTCCGCCAGCCACTCGGCGGCGGCCTGCGGGAAGTCGCCGTTGCCGCCGCACACATGGCGCAGCCCCAGACGGCGCTCGGCCTCGATGACGCGGTAGCCGCCCGCCTCGGTGAGCGCGACACCCGCGTCGTGGCCGAAGTGCATCCCCATCATTGCCATGAAACACGTCACCCTTCCTCGGCCCGGACCGGAGTGGTGGGCACGGTTCGTGGATCGGCGGCCCGCCTCGCGCGCAGGCGGGCCGGTGCGGAGAGCGTCGGAGCCCGGCTCAGGCCGGCGTGGCGAGGCTCTGGGCGTGATGGCGCTCCAGGAGGCCCTGCACCACCTCGCGCATGTAGGCGCAGTAGCCGGGCGACATCACCTGGATCGAGCCGTTCTCCTCCTCCAGCGCTCCGGCGGAGCCGCCCGAGCAGGTGCCCTGGAGCTCGCAGCCCTGGCAGCCGGGGCCGTTGGTGTAGGCCCGCATGCCGTAGTCCTGGTAGGCGGGCGAGGAGAAGATGCCACGCCAGTCGTCGATGGTGCCCAGCTTGCGGGCGGTGGCCTTGCAGGCGAAGACACTGCCGTTGGGCTCGATGGAGAGCTGACGGCCGACCGCCGGGCAGGTCTTGTAGTCGGCCTGCTCGGCCCACTTGGCCTCATCGATGATCATCTGGAAGGTCTGGTACCAGTAGCCGCTGAGCTGCACGCCGCGCTCACGTCCGTAGTCGACGGCCGCCAGCAGCCGCTGCGCCACGTCGTGCGGGCTGTGCTGCTGGAAGAACTCCTTGGCCTGGAAGGACACGATGACGTCCAGGGATTCCAGACCGGCCTCGGCGACGAAGTCGATGAGCGGGGTGCCCCACTTGTCCCACGTGTACTGGGAGAGCACCGAGGTGATGCTGACCGGGACGCCCGCGGCCTTCATGTCGAGGATCGCCTTGCGGACCACGGCCCACGAGGTGCGCTGCTGCTGCCCGCCGCGGAACTCGCCGGTCTCCGGGACCAGGTAGTCGATGGAGACGGTGGTGTCGACGCGGTGCTCGGCGAGCGCCGCCAGCAACTCGTCGTCGATGCGGGAGCCGTTGCTGGTCAGGTCGTAGGAGAGGGTGACCCCGTCGTGGCTGTCGCCGAAGGTGCGCAGTACGTGCAGGATGGTGCCCCGCGCCAGGGTGGGCTCGCCGCCGAAGAACGACACCGTCAGATGGCCGCCGCCGTTGGCCTTGCGCAGCGCGATGGCCTCCTTGACGGTCTTCTCGGCCACCTCGCGCGACATGTGCATCGAGGGGTTGCGGGCCTCGTCCGCGCCGTGGTTCCAGTCGCCCTTGGCGAACGTGGGGCCCGAGTCCTGACGGGTGGGGCCCGCGACCTCACGCGTGCGGCGCAGTTCGACCAGCACCGGGCCGGGTTTCACCGACTCGCCGGAGGTGTTGCGCTCCTCGACGCCGCCGTCGAAGTTGTACGCGAAGCAGCCCTGGCAGGAGAAGTTGCAGGCGTTGGTGAGCACGAGCTGGATGGAGGAGTGGAACACTCCGCTGCCGAGTGCGCTCTGCCGGCTCTCCAGCAGGCCGTCGATCTCCGCGGCCTCGTCGTGCCCCGCCTCGACGAGGAACCGGGCCTCGACGAGGTCGCGCAGTGAGGCGTCGTCGACCCGCTCCCGCAGTCGCTCCCAGCTGATGCCCTGGGAGGCCTCCGTGAGAAGTTCGACGATGTCCCGGTCGATCAGCCGCGCGTTTCCGAAGAGCGAATGAAAAGCCATGGTCCGCTCGTCGCCCTCATAGGAATCGAGCCGGCCTCCGAACGACGTGAAATCCCGGTTGCCCGCGGCACGCAGGGTGCGGACGTAGCGCGAGGACTGATACATCGAATTCTGCATGGCTGAAGACTTCTCCCTGCGTCTCACGACTTCCGACGCAACGTACGGCGCGTCCCTGGGGGCGCGGCATACAGCACTGCGTCGTGAAAGGGGCCCCGGGCGCGGAGCCATGGGACGCGGACCGGTCCCGGCCCTCGGCCCGGCCCGCGCGACAGACCGGGGCCCGGCCGGTGGGCGGGGCCCCGGAGAACCTCAGCCCTTAGGCCGACGCACACTCGTTCCGCTGCTCAGCGGGGGCCGAGACGACCTCCGCCTGCTTGTGGGCGGGCGTGATGGTCGGGGCGTTGCCCTTGTCCGGCGAGACGAACGCGCACGGACGGGACGACGCGGTGACCGCGGGGCGGGCGACCTTCTTGACTTCGGCCATATGGCCTCCTCAGTAGGTGCGACACAACGCGTACCACTGAAGCAGAAGGAAACAACCCTCAATAAGCCTTCAACCGGACACAGTTGGAAAAGCGCGTCACTCCGGGGCATATCAAAGGGAATTGATCCTTCACTGTGCGCCACGTGCCACGCTGCCTGCCGATTCGCCCGCTCACCCCGCGCCATCCGGCGCTGCCGCCGCGCCGCCGGACACCCTTCGCATGCCCTCGCACGGGATGCATTCCGGCCAGGAGCGGGGTGACGGCGAGGGAGTTCCCGGGACACCGCCCAAGTCCGTGCGTTACGCCTCCGCAACGGCCTCCAGCGGGCTCAGGGCGGCGGCCCGGCGGGCCGGCACGGCGGCGGCCAGCACGCCGACCGCGAGGGAGAGCAGGCACACGAGGAACAGCGTCCCCCAGGGCGGCGCCAGGGAGTACCGCGGCATCGCGGCGTCGGCCAGCGAGCCGACCGCCCAGGCGCCGAACAGGCCGCCCGCCAGGCCGAGGAGCGTGCCGAACGCGGCGACGGTCACCGCCTCCAGGCGGACCATCCGCCGGATGCCGGAGCGGTCCATGCCGAGGGCCCGCAGCGCGCCGATCTCTCGGGTGCGTTCGGCGACCGACATGGCCAGGGTGTTGACGATGCCGAGCGCGCTGATCACGACGCCGATGGCGAGCATCCCGTACATCACGTTCAGCAGGTCGCCCAGGGTTCCGGCGGCCTGGGTGACGAGTTCGTCGCGGTCCTGCACCGTGATCAGCGGGCTGTTGCTCACCGCGGTGTGCAGCTGCTTCTCGACGGTCGTCGGGTCCGCGCCGCCGTCGGTGCGGACCAGGATGCGCTGGACGGAGCCGGGCTTGAAGGCGTTCTTGGCCACGTCGCTGCGGACGCCCAGCGCGTCCTTGGCGATGGGGTTGTCCTGATAGACGCCCACGACGGTGTACTTCTTGAACTGCTGCTCGGGGCCCGTGCCGACGGTGCCGACGGTGAGCTCGCTGCCCGTGGTCACGCCGTTTTTCTGGGCGAGGGTGCGGGAGACGGCGATCCGGCCCGGCCCGAGATCCTTTGCGGAGCCGCTGACGAAGTCGAGCTTCATGGTGTCGTTCACGGTGTCGGGGTCGACGCCGGAGAGGTTCTGGACGCTGCCGCCGATGGTCGCGGTGGTGTCCGAGACGGCGGTCGCGCTCCGCACGCCGGAGGTCTCGCCCACTCGATGTACGGCGGACGGTTCGATGGCGGTGGTGGGGGTGCCGGTGCTGATCACGTAGTCGGCGCCGAGCCCGGCCGCGGCCTGGCTGTCGAGGGCCTGCGCGGTGGAGTTGCCGAGGACGGCGAGCCCGGCGATGAGACCGGTGCTGATCATCAGAGTGGCGGCGGTGGCGGCGGTGCGCCTCGGGTCGCGGAGCGCGTTCCGTTGTGCGAGACGGCCGGTGATCCCGAAGCGGCCGGTCAGCCGTCCGGTCAGCCGGATCACCGGGGAGGCGAGGATCGGCGCGAGGACGATCAGGGCCGCGACGAGGACGGCGCAACCGAACATCGCGTTCTGCAGGTTCGTCTCCGAGGCGTCCTTCGCCCCCGAGAGCGACACCAGCACACCGGCGCCGAGGACGAGGAGGGCAAGGCCCGCCACGCCGCGGATCCGGGACCGCTTGGCGGAGGGCGGTTGTTCCGTCGTGCGCATCGCCTCGATGGGCGCGACCTTCGCGGCCTTGCGGGACGGCAGCCACGCGGCGAGCACGGTGACGCCCACGCCGACGCCGAGCGCCGCCACGACCGAGCGCGGGCCGATCACCAGAGGGCCTCGGGGCAGCGTGTTCCCGTCGGTGCTCAGGATGTCGGGCAGCACCGAGGCGATGCCGAGGCCGAGCAGGAAGCCGGCCGCCGATGCGACGACGCCGACCAAGAGGGCCTCCAGGAGCACGGAGCGGGACACCTGGCGGCGCGTGGCGCCGATCGCCCGCAGCAGCGCGATCTCCCGGGTGCGCCGGGTGACGAGCATGGTGAAGGTGTTGATGATGAGGAAGGAGCCGATGAACAGCGAGATCCCGGCGAAGACCAGCGGCAGCTTCGTGTACCCCCGGGTCTGGGTGTTGACGAGGAGGGCCTGCTGGTCGGCGAGGGCAGCGCCGGTGGTGGCCTCGGCGCGGTCGGCCGGGAGCACGGCCGTGACCCGCTGGGCGAGCTCGGACGGGGCGGCGCCGGGTGCGGCGGCCAGATCGATGCTGCTGTAGTGGCCCGGGGAGGCGAACAGCTTCTGGGCGGTTGCCTTGTCGAACAGGGCGAGCGTGCCGGCGGCGGTCACCCGGGTGTCCTTCGTGGTGACGATGCCGACGAGCCGCTTGGTCATGACCGGGCCGTCGACGGCCAGGGTGACCTTGTCGCCGAGGCGGAAGCCGCCGGCGGCGGCGGTGGTGCCGTCCACGGCGAGTTCGCCGCCGTTCCTCGGGGCGCGGCCCTCGGCCAGCGGGTAGCGGCTGTCCTTGCCGTCCGTGCCGGGCAGGTAGGCGTCGGCCAGGTTCGCCCCCTGCTTGACCCGGAGCGGGGTGTTGTCGGCCGCATTCATGGTGACCACGCCGTCGGCCGACGGCCGGACGGCGGCGACACCGGGCACGGCGGCCAACTTCCGTGCGAGCGCGTCGTCGAGCGCGCTGGTCCGCTGGTGTGGGGTGGCCCCCGACGGGGGTTCCTTCGCGGTCACGGTGACCGCGATGTCGGCGTAGTTCTTCGACATGGCATCGCGAGAGGCGGCGGCGGTGGAGTCCGCGAAGACGAGGGTGCCGCTGACGAACGCGACCCCCAGACAGACGGCGAGGAGCGTCATGATCTGACGGGCCTTGTGCGCCAGGAGGTTGCGCAGGGCTGTTTTCAGCATGGGGGCTTCCTGAGACGTGGGCTCGGTGGAGGCGAGCGGTGGGCCGGGGCGGTGCTGGGGCGAGGGCGGCTCAGCTGGTGTAGGAGAGGGCGCCCAGGCTCTTCATCAGGTCCAGGACCCGGCCCGGGGTGGGGTGGGTGATCTCGTCGACCGGGCGGCCGTCGGCGAGGAAGACCACGCGGTCGGCGTAGCCGGCGGCGACCGGGTCGTGGGTGACCATGACCACGGTCTGGCCCAGTTCGCGCACCGAGTCGCGCAGGAAGCCCAGGACGTCGGCCCCGGCGCGGGAGTCGAGGTTTCCGGTGGGCTCGTCGCCGAAGACGATCGCGGGGCGGGAGGCCAGGGCGCGGGCGACCGCGACACGCTGCTGCTGCCCGCCGGACAGCTGCGCGGGCCGGTGACCGAGGCGCTCGGAGAGCCCGACCATGGCGACCACGCGGTCCAGCCACTGCTGGTCGGCGTGGCGTCCGGCGATGGTCAGCGGCAGCGTGATGTTCTCCAGCGCGGTCAGCGTCGGCAGCAGGTTGAACGCCTGGAAGATGAAGCCGATCCGGTCGCGCCGCAGCGCGGTGAGCTGCCGGTCGCTCAGCGTGCTCAGTTCGGTGGTGCCGACGCGCACCGAACCGGAGCTGGGCGAGTCGAGCCCGGCGGCACAGTGCATCAGCGTGGACTTGCCGCAGCCGGAAGGACCCATGATCGCGGTGAACTCGCCCTCCCGGAAGTCGATGCTGACGTGGTCCAGGGCTACGACACGGGTGTCGCCGCTGCCGTAGACCTTCGACAGGTCGAAGGTGGCGGCTGCGATCCCGGGCACCGCGTGCTGCACGCGCGGGGCGAAGGGGGTGGCGGACATGGGAACTCCTCTTCGGGTGCGGAAGGGTGCACGTCGAAGGGTGTCCGGGGAACGTATCGGGGCCTGAGCCGCCGTGTATCGGCGACCGCGCCGCTTTGTAGCAGTTCTGTAGGGCCGGCGCGGGGCGGAGACGTACACGACGTGACAGGACCTCTCGGCGCACCTGTGCAGGGACAACACAGGTGCTCCCGAGAGGTCCTGGCCCGCCGGAGGCTTCTCCCCCTTCCGCCCCGACCGCTGAGCGGTCGGTTCCTTCACGGACTCTTATGGGTGCCCGACTTCGTCACGACGCATCGGGCGAGCAGGCCGACGAGCAAGAGCGTCCCGCCGAAGCACAACGCGATCAGTCCGAGCAGGGCGGCGGGCTGCCACAACTCACCCGCCGCCCGGTTCGCGGTGAAGGCACCGATGATCAGCAGTACGGCCGTGACGACGGCGAGCGCGCCGACTGCCCACACGCCCCGGAACATGACGATCTGCGCGCGGGAAGCGACGCCGCTCGGTCGCGGCTCGTCAGCGGAGGCGTTGCCAGACGTGTTCACGGTTCTCTCCTCGGGATTCATGTGGCCCGCTTCGGTCACCGACAGCGGTGGCCGGCCGGTCACCGGGGCTCCTCTTCAGGTGCGGAAAGGCACACTTCGAAGGATGCCGAGGGAACGTATCGGGGCCTGAGCCGCCGCGTATCGACGTCCCCGCCGCCTCGTAGCAGTTCTGTAGCAGCAGGTTTGTGGGCGCCGGGCCGTCATGCAGACAGGCCCTCGGAGCCGGATGGTGGGGACGGCAGGCGCAGGGTGGCGACGGCGCCGCCGTCCGGGGCGTTCTCCAGGTGCAGCTCGGCGCCGAGGAGCCGGGCCTGGCCCAGGGCGATGGTCAGGCCCAGGCCGTGGCCCGTGCCGCGCTCCGTCGCACCCGTCTGGAACCGGCGGGGACCGTGGAGCAGCACGTCTGCCGGGAAGCCTGGGCCGTGGTCGCGCACGACGACCGTACGGCCCTCGACGGTGACCTCCACCGGGGACCCTCCGTGCCGGTGGGCGTTGACGACGAGGTTGCTGACGATCCGCTCCAGACGGCGCGGGTCGGTCTCCACGGTCCGATCCGCTTCCGTCCCGGCGACGGTGACCTCGACGCGGAGACCGGTGCGTGCCACGGCCTCGGAGACGACGGCGCCGAGCGGCACCCGGGCCGGGACCGGCCGCTCGGCCCCGGCGTCCAGTCGGGAGATCTCCAGCAGGTCCTCCACCAGGCCACGCAGATCCCGTACCCGGGCCCGCAGCAGATCCTCCGTCTCACCGGCCGGCAGCAGGTCGGCGGCGGCCAGCAGACCGCCGACTGGGGTGCGCAGCTCATGGGCCACGTCCGCGGTGAACTGCCGCTCGGTGCAGAGCAGTTGACTGAGACTGTCGGCCATACCGTCGACGGTGGCGGCGATCTCGGCCACCTCGTCGCGGCCCTTGGTGGGCCCGGTGCGGGCGTCCAGATCCCCGGCGGAGATCCGGCCTGCGGTCTCGGAGACCCGCCGCAGCCTGCGGGCCAGCAACCCGGCGCCGTAGACCGTCAGCGGCACGGCCGCCGCGAGCGCGACCAGCGAGGCCGCCGCCATGGTCACGTCGAGTTGGCGCAGATTGTGCAGCTCCGGACTCATGTTGACCTGCACCGCCAGCACCCGGCTGCCCGGGCCGCCGACCCGCTGGGCGGCCCAGACGCTGGGACCCGCATTCCCCTCGACGCGCCCGTCGTAAGCCGTGTGCCGCTTGCCGTCGACGGGGTGCCGCAGCGCGAGGGGCAGCTCGGCCGGATCCAGCTCGGCTCCGTCCGCGAGGGTTTTGGTGCGCCGGTAGGTGTCCATGGCCGAGTACAGCCCGTTGAACGCCTGCGCTTCGGCCCGGTAGCGGATGTCCTCCGCGGTCCACACATGCACCAGCACACCCACCGCCGCCACGACCAGGAAGGCGGTGGCCGCGGCCAGCGCGGCGATCTTCCAGCGCAGGGACGACAGGTCCGGCCGCAGCCGTCGGAACACCCGCACCGCCCTCAGCGCCTGAGCTTGTAGCCGAAGCCGCGGACCGTTTCGATCCGCTCCCGCCCCAGCTTCCGGCGCAGCCGCTGCACGCACAGGTCCACGACCCGGCTGTCGCCGTCCCAGCCGTACTCCCACACGTTGCGCAGCAGGGTGTGCCGCTCCAGTACGACGCCCGGGTGGGCGGCGAACTCCAGGAGCAGCTTCAGTTCGGTCGGGGTCAGCGCCACCGGGCTTCCGGAGACGAACACCTCCATGCCGGCGGTGTCGATGCTCAGGTCCCCGAAGACCAGCACCTCCCCCTCGGGCGGCGGCCCCTCGTCCGCGGCCCGCTCGGGCCCCGGGGCGGGCGCGTAGGTCGCCCGCCGCAGAAGCGAGCGGATGCGCGCCACCAGCACGTACGTGTCCACGGGCTTGACCACGTAGTCGTCCGCTCCGGCCTCCAGACCGGCGACGACATCGAGCCCGTCGCCGCGCGCGGACATCATCAAGACCGGCACCAAGCTGGACTCCCGGACCCTGCGGCACAGGCCGATCCCGTCCAGACCGGGCAGCATCACGTCCAGGATCAGCAGGTCGAAGCTTTCGTCGCGGAAGAGCTCAAGGCCCGTGAGACCGTCGGCCGCGGCCGTCATCTCGTAGCCGTAGCGCTCCAGGGCGACGGCGAAGGACCGTCGCATCAGGTCGTCGTCCTCCACCAGCAACACGCGGACAGGTCGCGACGAGGCCCCGGCCGGGGCGGGCGAGGACACGAGCGGCTCACTCCTGTTCGGACGATTCAGGTGCGGTATCGGTCCCGAATGTACGCCCCGCGCGGCCCTACGCACGCGCAGCCGACGACCTGAAGGAAAGGGTGAGGCAGACACCGGACGCGACAACCGCGCCGCACCCTCGCCCGGCTCGTGGCCAGTGCGCCCCCAGAACGGTGACGCACTGGCCGAGCCCCGTCAGAAGTCGTACGGCTTCGTGGTGCTCCAGTTCAGCACGTCGGCCTCGTTCCAGCTGAACTGCGGCTTCTCGCCCTTGAGGACGACGGAGTAGAAGGGGCCGACGTGGCCGTCCGCGCCGCGCAGCGCGAGGGCGAACGACTGCGCCGTGTGGTGCTTCGAGCCGTAGTCGAAGAGGTTCACCGCGCTGTACGCCGTGCCGCCGGGCCGGAGCGTGAGGTGCGTGTCGCCGCCCGGGTTGTCCTTCTTCGAGTGCGGCAGTGCGGCACCGTCGATGTCGCCGAGCCTCACGGCCGGGTACGAGGTGACCCAGCACGGCTTGGTGCCCTTGTTCGACGCGGTGACCAGCAGGTGGTCCCCCTGCTGCCCGGCGAACCGGTGCACCGCGGTGAGCAGCATCTCGTCGCCGCGGCACTGCTGGACGCCGGCCGTGGTGCCCTTGCTCGCGACCTCTTCCGTCCCACCCGAGGCGGTCGTCGGGCGTGCCCCCGCCTTGGTGTCACCGCCGCTGTCGGCCTGCTCCGCGCCGCCCTTGCCGTCCCCGTGGGACGTGGACCGGCTCTGCGCGGTACCGGCGGCGTTGTCGCCGCCGGCCGCCTTCGAGCCGCTTTCGGCGCCGCCGCAGGCGGTCAGGCCCAGCGCCAGCGCGGCGGTGACGGCGGCTAAGGTGGCGGTACGCATCCGGGAAGTACGCATGATCGGGATCCCCCTGTTTCGTGCGGGAGTTGGCTTCGGCCGTTCCCGCGGTGTGCACCCCACTCTTCCCGGCGCCACTGACGTTCCGGAAACGCCTCACTCACGTCCCGCAAACACACCGCGCGAACGAGCGGCGCCGGGCAGTCCCCAGACCATGGCGGCCTCGTCGCCCCGCCGTGGGACTTTGGTTGCTGCACGTCCGGATCCGGGACCCTCACCCTCGTCACCCGGTCCTCTGCACGCGGGCTTCCCGGGCGTGACCGCACTCACGCCGGACGGCGACCGCTCACCCTGCGCTTCCCCACCGGCATGGGGCTCGGCGCCGAGTCGGGCAGCGCCCCTGCCCTGAGCTGCAACGTGTCTGATGCTGCCGGAACACCTGGCAATCCTGGACGACTCGTATTCAGGCGTCGCGCGGTGCGTGGTCGACCACGGGTCCGCGCTCGATCAGCCGCTTGATGCCGTACGTCGCGCAGGCCGCCACCGCCATTGCCGCGACCAGGAACCACAGCCCGGTGACCGCGGAGCCGGTGCGGTCCACGATGACGCCGATGCCCATGGGACCGAAGCCGCCGCCCAGGTTGCCCACGGCGTTGATCATCGCGATACCGGAGGCCGCCTGCGCGCCCGTGAGGAAACGGGAGGGCAGGGACCACAGCACCGGCTGGCCCGCAAAGATGCCCGCGGCCGCGATGCTCATCAGGGCCATCTGCAGCACGTGGTTGTCGACGAGCGCGGTGGCAGCGAGTGCGAGAGCACCGACCGCGGCCGTGCCGGCGATCCAGGGATAGCGGGAGCCGCTCCGGTCGGCGAGCTTGGGGACGACGTAGAGGCCGAGTGCCACGAAGACGTACGGGACGGCGGTGAGGAGTCCGGTCGCGGTGGGTGAGACGTGACCGAAGCCGTCGACGATGGTGGGCAGCCAGAAGCTCAGCCCGTAGGCGCCGAGCGGGAAGCAGAGGAAGAACAGGGACATCGCTACGACTCGCTTGTCCCGAAGCACGTGGAGCGCTCCGGCCCGCCCACCCCCGCTGAGGGTGCTCGCCTCGGCCGCGAGTTCGCCGACAACCCAGCCCTTCTCGGCGTCCTTCAGCCAGCGGGCCGACTCGGGTCCGTCAGGCAGCAGCAGGAAGGTGACGAAGCCGAGCAGCACGGCGGGAACGCCGGTCGCGACGAAGATCCACTGCCAGCCCGCGAGGCCGAGGGTGCCGTCCAGTCCGTCGAGCGCACCCAAGGCCGGATTGCCGATGATGAAGGCGAGCGGCGTGGACATCATGAACCAACCGGTCATGCGCGCACGGTAGCGGTACGGATACCACTTGGTGAGGTAGTAGAGCACGCCCGGGTAGAGGCCGGCCTCGGCGGCACCGAGCAGGAAGCGGGCGCCGTAGAACTGCCAGCTGGTCGAGACCAGTGCGGTCAGTGCGGTGACCAGGCCCCAGGAGAGCAGGATGCGGGTGAACCAGCGGCGGGCTCCGAATCGTTCGAGGAAGAGGTTGCTGGGGACCTCGAAGACGGCGTAGGCGAGGAAGAACGACACCTGTCCGACAGTGAACGCGAGGTTGGAGAGACCCAGATCGCCCTGGAGGGTCAGTTTGGCGAAGCCGACGTTCGAGCGGTCGACGTAGGCCACGAGGTAGAGCAGCACGAGAAACGGCATCAGCCGCCAGGTCACCGCCCGCATCACCCTGCGTTCCATGACCCTCCCTTTCGGTTGATGCGGACTCTCACCCAAGCAGCCCTCTGGACAGATACAGGGCAGGCTATCGTCATTTGATAGCATCATTAAAGAGCTCGGCGAGATCAAGACGTACGGATCGCTCATGGCGGGCCGCGGTAGCCATCCCACCTGCGATGCCGCGCCGCCCGGAAGGGACAGCACATGGCAGTGACAGGGCCTCCGGCCCTCTCAGGCGAGCCTGGGGCAGGCCCGCGGTTGCGCAGCCGGTCCTGGTTCGGCGACGGCGGGAAGAACGGCTTCATCGCGCGCCATCATCTGCGGGCAATGGGACGCGGCAGCCACAACTTCGACGGCCGCCCCGTCATCGGGATCTGCAACACCTTCTCCGAACTGACCCCGTGCAACGGCCACTTGAAGATCCTCGCGGACGCCGTGAAGCGCGGGGTGCTGCAGGGCGGCGGCTTCCCCCTCGAATTCCCCGCGATGTCGCTCGGCGAGCCGTTCCTGCGGCCGACCTCGATGCTCTACCGCAATCTGGCGGCCATGGAGATCGAGGAGCAGGTCCGGGCAAACCCGGTGGACGCCGTCGTCATGCTGACCGGCTGCGACAAGACCACGCCCGCCGCGTTGATGGGAGCCGCCAGCGCGGGCGTACCCGCGATCGTCTTCACCGGGGGGCCGATGCTCAACGGTCGCTTCAAGGGCAAGGACGTCGGCTCGGGCACCGACATCTGGCGGATGACGGAGGAGCTGCGGGCCGGGACGATCACCCAGGAGGAGTTCACCGAGTTCGAGTCGTCGCTCAACAGGTCCGCTGGACACTGCATGACCATGGGAACCGCCTCCACCATGGCCTGCCTGACCGAGGCTCTCGGCATGATGCTGCCGGGCGGGTCCGGGCTGCCCGCCGTGGACGCCCGGCGCGGCACTCTCGCCGAGGAGACCGGGGCGCGTGCGGTGGAGATCGCAGGTGGTGACCTCACCCCGCAGCGCATCATGACGCGGGAGGCGTTCGAGAACGCGATCCGCGTCAACGCGGCGATCGGCGGCTCCACGAACGCCGTCGTCCACCTCCTCGCGGTGGCGGGGCGGCTCGGCGTCCCCCTCTCCCTGGACGATTTCGACCGGCTCGGGGCCGAACTCCCGCTGCTGATCGACCTGATGCCGTCCGGGCGCTTCCTCATGGAGGAGTTCGCCTACGCCGGCGGGCTGCCCGCCCTCGTCAACGACCTACGGGACCGGCTGCACCCCGAGACCGTGACGGTCACCGGCCGTTCGCTCGTGGACAACTGCGCAGGCGCCGAGGTGTACGACCGGGAGGTGATCCGCCCGTTCGACAATCCGGTGCAGCCGGCCGGGCAGGGCACGGCTGTCGTACGAGGCAATCTCGCCCCCGGCGGCGCGGTGATCAAGCAGTCCGCCGCTGCACCGCACCTCCTCGACCACACCGGGCCGGGCCTCGTCTTCGACACCCTCGAGGACTACCTCGCCGTCGCCGAGGACCCCGCCCTGGACGTCACCGCCGACACGGTCCTCATCGTCCGCAACACCGGCCCGCGCGGCTACCCGGGCATGCCCGAGGTGGGCAACCTGCCGCTGCCCAAGAAACTGCTCGACGCCGGTGTACGCGACATGGTGCGCATATCCGATGCCCGGATGTCCGGTACGGCATTCGGCACCTGCGTCCTGCACGTCGCGCCCGAGGCAGCCGTCGGAGGCCCGCTGGGGCTCGTACGTACCGGGGACCGCGTCAGGCTCGACGTGCCCGGGCGCAGGCTCGACGTCCTGGTGGAGGACGCCGAACTGCATCGGCGCCGCGCGGAGTGGCAGCCGCCGAATCCGCCCGCGACGCGCGGCTGGACCTACCTCTACACCCGGCACGTCACCCAGGCCGACACCGGCGCCGACCTCGACTTCCTGCTCGGCGCGACCGATTCGACCCCGCCGCGCCAGGCCTTCTGAGGAGCCGCAACCATGGCTACGCGTACATACAAGGACACCGGCGCACTGGTGGGCGGCGTGTCGCCCGTCCTGGAGGTGCCCTTCCATGACGACGGCGCCCTGGACCCGGACGGCTTCACGACGGTCGTGGAGCGGGTGCTGGCCACCGGCGTGAGCTCCATGATGTTCCCCGGGTTCGCCAGCGAGTTCCACAAACTCGACGGAGAACGGGACCTCCTCACCAGCCTGTTCCTGGAGCGGACCCGCGAACGGGACGACGTCGCCGCGATCGTCTCCGTAACGGATCACGCCACGCGGCACGCCATCGCCCGGGCGCGGAGAGCGGCCGACCTGGGTGCCGATGCGCTCAACCTCCTGCCACCGCACTTCCTGGGACCGTCACGGGACGCCGTCCTGACGCACCTGCGGGCTGTACTGGCGGCCGTCGATCCGCTGCCCGTCGTGGTGCAGTACGCGCCGGCGCAGACGGGCACAGCCCTGGACGCCCCCACCCTGCACCGGCTTGCCGCCGAGCATCCCCACCTCCGCTGGGTGAAAGTGGAGGCCGCTCCCCCGGGGCGGCTCATCGCGGCGCTCGCCGCGGGTGAGCGGCCGCTGCCCTCGCTCGTCGGATACGCGGGACTCCATCTGCCCGACGCCCTGCGGCGTGGCGCGGTCGGCGTGCAGCCGGGCTGCTCCTTCACCGAGCTGTACGTCGAGTGCTGGCGGCGCTGGCAGCACGGTGACGAGGCCGGGGCCGTGGACCTGCACACCCGGCTACTGCCCTATCTCTCGTACTGGATGCAGCACGTCGAGCTGATCGTCGCGGTGGAGAAGGAGATCTCGGTGCGCCGCGGATGGTTCGCCTCGGCCCACTGCCGCGCGCCCGGCCACCGGCTGGACGAGGAGGAACTGAGGATGATCGACCGCTTCTGCGCGGAGTTCGCCCCCCTCATACCGGAGCTGGCACAGTGAGCTGCGAAGCCGTCGTATGCGGCGAGGCGATGCTGCTGATGCTTGCCGAACGGGGCGTACCACTGGAGCACGCCGTCACCTTCCGCCGTTCGGTCGCAGGTGCGGAGAGCAACGTCGCGGCCGGCCTCGCCCGACTCGGGCACACGGTGCGCTGGATCGGCCGAGTCGGCGACGATCCGTCGGGGCGGGCGGTGCTGGCGCAGCTGCGCGCCCAGAGCGTGGACACCTCGTACGCGGTGACCGACCCGAGCGCTCCGACGGGGGTGCTGATGCGCGACAGCCATCCCGCGCGCGCGATCGACGTGCTGTATCTCCGGACCGGTTCAGCGGCGTCCCGGCTCGCACCGGAGGAGCTGCGTCCCGGGGCGTTGGACGGGGCTCGCCTTGTCCACGTCACGGGGATCACCCCGATGCTGTCGACGTCGGCGCACCGTGCCACCCTGCGGCTCCTGGACCTTGCACGGGAGGCCGGCGCGACGGTCTCCTTCGATCCGAACGTACGGCGGAAGCTGGGCGAGCCGGCGCGCTGGCGCGAGACCGTCGCCCCCTTGTTGAACAGGGCGGACGTGGTGCTGGCAGGCCAGGACGAACTGGAGCTGCTCGGCGTCCGGGACGTGACCGCACTCCTGGCGGACGGGCCGGCCACGGTCGTCGTCAAGCACCGCGACAAGTCCGCGGCGTACCTGACCCGGGAGGGTGGACATCTGCGGCAGGCCCCGTTCGAGGTGCCCGTGACGGATCCGGTGGGGGCGGGTGACGCGTTCGCCGCCGGCTTCCTCTCCGGTCTGCTGCGCGACGCACCCGCCGAGGAGTGCCTGCGCGACGCCGCGGCCGTCGCGGCGCTCGTGGTGCAGTGCTCCGCGGACACGGACGGACTGCCGGACCGGCCCGGCCTCGACCGCGCACTCGAAGCCCTCACCGGCGGCGCCGAAACCGTCCACCGGTGACTCCCTTCACCGGACCACTCAGGCGGAAGGAACACGCACGCATGTACCGATGGGACACCATGCAGGCCGTCACCGTGCAGCGGGTGTTCGGCATCGTCCGCACCACCGACCCGCACGCAGCCCTCGTCGCCGCCGAGGCCGTCCTGGACGCCGGGCTGAAGGCCGTCGAGGTCGCGCTCACCACGCCGTGCGCCCTCACCACCGTGACCCGGCTCGCCCAGAACCGCCCGGACGCGCTGGTCGGTGCCGGCACCGTCCTCGACGGCGCGGCGGCCCGGGCCGCAGTCGAGGCGGGCGCCCGCTTCCTCGTGTCACCCAGCCTCCATCCCGAAGTGATCCGTACCGGCCATCGCTACGGAGTGCCCGTCGTCCCGGGCGTCGCCACGCCCACCGAGATGGTGCGGGCGCTGGAAGAGGGCGCCGATGCCCTCAAGCTCTTCCCGGCATCCGCTGTTGCGCCCCCCTGGCTGCGGGACATACGGGCGGCGCTTCCCCAGGCACCCGTCATCCCCACCGGAGGTGTGACAATCGACAATGCGCCGGAGTGGATCGCAGCCGGGGCCGTGGCCTGCGGAATGGGCTCGGCACTGACCTCGGGCGGAGCGCAGGCGACGGGCGAGCGCGTCAGCGCCCTCCTCGGCCGGCTCGCCGAAGCCCGGTGAACACCGCACGGCATGAGCCGAGCATGGAATAGCGAACATCAGGGAGACGCGTGGAACTTCATGGCCTGCACGGTCAGGTGGTCGACCGGATCGGGGAGTCACTCGCGGCGCAGGAGATCCGCGCGGGTGAAGTCCTGCGCCTGGAGGACATCCAGGACCGGTACGGCGTCTCCCGCACCGTCGCGCGCGAGGCCGTCCGCGTACTGGAGTCGAAACGGGTGGTCACCAGCCGCCCCCGGGTGGGCATCACCGTACGGCCGATGACCGAGTGGAATCTCTACGACCCCCAGGTCATCCGCTGGCGCCTGACCTCGCCGGGCCGTGAGACGCAGCTGCGCGAGCTCGCGGAGCTGCGCGCCGCGGTCGAGCCGTCGGCTGCGGCGCTCGCGGCAGTGGGCCCTGATCCAAAGGCGCGCCGGGCGCTGCTCGCACACGCCCAGGAGATGGCGAGAGTGGCGCGCGAGGGAGACACCCGGGGCTTCATCGCCGCCGACCTCGCCTTCCACCGCGCACTCCTGGACGCCTCGGGCAACGGCATGTTCGTCCAGCTCTCCGAAGTGACCGAGGAGCTGCTCGTCGCCCGACGCGACCTCGCGCTGATGCCGGACAAGATCGATATGTCGGCGGTGCAGCGCCACCTGGAGGCGGCCGAGGCGGTCGCCGACGGTCGACCGTCGGACGCGGCGCAGCAGGTCCGTACGATCGTCGACGCAGCACGCCGCGAAGTGGAGCAGCTTCTGGAGGGCGGCACCCACTGCGCATTGAGCGGCTGACCCACTGCCCGGCCCTGTCACAGCGCTTCAGCTCAACGGCCCTGCCTCATCAGGAAACTGACGCTGTGGCACACGTCAGCCCCGACCGGGAGGGCCGTCTCGTCTTCACCTACAGCGAGTCGAATCCTCCGTGAGGAGGCATCCAGGGACAGCGGTCGCCCCTGTCCGGTGAAGCCTTCTCGGGTGTGTCGGGCTGGAGTAGGAGGGGCCGGGGCCCGGCCCCTCCTCCCCGGCTCTGTTACGGCCAGCCCTGCTTCACCTCGGCGGGGGCAGTGTTCCAGCTCTTGGGTATGAACGTGATGACGTAGGTCCCGCGGTCGAAGTCCGCGTACCCCGCAGACCAGTTCCGGAACTTGCTCTCGTAGACGTTCATGGGACCCATACCGCCGTTGGGCGCGTGATAGTGGTTGGCGTGGGTCCATATGGTTTTGTCGGCATCCGCCTCTGCCTGAGCCCCGAACCAGCCGTAGTCGAAATTGACCCAACTCTCACCGGGGTTGGCGGGACTGCGCGGAATGTTCCTGTCCTTCGACATGTCCACGAGGCCTGTGCCCTGAGCGGGGCGGAATGCATCCGGGTCGCCGTACTTCCTCTTGTCAGCGGAGCTCCGCTGGTCCTGCCCGCTCCAGAAGTGCTTCGAGTAGACCACCGCCTTCATCTTGGATGGATCGTAGTTGCCTCCATCCCTTTCCCTGAAGGACGGCGTATCCCGCAACGCCGAGTAAAAGTTCGAACCGCTGCCCTCGTAGAGCAGAGCGTCATGTTTGTTCGTGAGCTCCGTCTTGAGGTTGTCGATGTAAGTCCCCTCGTTGTGCGCACCTTCCAGGGCCTTGTTCATGTCGGCCGCCACCTCGCGCGCCCGGTTGAACCCCTTCCCCTCGTCGAAACTGTCCTTGGCGATGCGCCCCTCGAACTCCGCCTGCGTCTCGCCGGGTCGTGGCCTGCCGTTTTTCAGATCGTTCTGGTACTTGTTCTCGTCGAAGGACGCGAACGCCAATTTGTTCGTCGGGTAGGGGCCAGAATTGACCCAGGTGACGCCGACGCAGCCGTAGGACAGCTCTTCCCGCTGCTCTTCGGTCATTTGCTGTTGCCTGCCGTCGCGGTGACTGTAGACCTGCTGCCACTTGCGTATGTAGTTGTTGACGACCGTAGTGGCCCTACCTCCGCTGGCCCGGTACGCGTCAGGCATCCTGTTGAGCGGCTCGGCGGGAGGGGTCACCCTGTCGTCGACGGCGCCGGGGGCCCGGAAAAGCCCACTGACGCTCGGCGGCAATCCCGCCAGAGAATTGCCAGATCGACCCGCAGCCAGAGCCCTCTTGTTCAGCGCGTTGATGTTCTTGACGTCCTCCGCCGTCAGACCGTGCGTTTCGGCGTAGGAGCCCTCCCATTCCCCGTCGCCGCGGCTGGCGGCATGGCTGACCGACGGCATGACTCCAGCGGTGCACATCACCGCACTCACAGTGGCGATGGCGAGTAAACTCCGACGCTTGTACATGGAAATCACTAACTCCCTTGTTGTGGATTCTCGTGAAACAGGGCACGCGAGCGAACGACGCAATGAGGGGTTTGCGGAAAGCAACCGCTCCGGACCTCAGCCGCGGCGGGATGGCCAACGGCGGCGGTCGCCGAGGCGGGGGTCGGGGCGGCGATCTGGGCCCCCTGGGTGAAGAGCAGGGCGGGGCCGCGGTCACGGCGGCGCCAGGGAGGGCGCGGAAAGCGGTGGGGCGTCTCACGTACCGACTCCTGGCTGGGTGATCAGGTTGATACGGGCAGTGATCATGTCTCCGCGCCAACTCCCCGGCAACGCCGCGGTCCTAAAATCGGCCAATCTGTCACGTAGGGCATATCTGGCCACGTATCCGGCCGCCCGTGGGGATGCGATGCGGCAGCGTTTCCCCTGCTCCTGGACCTCCCACGCGGTGAGACCGTGCCCGCACTGGCGATCGAAATCCGGCGCCGATCTTTTCCCCTCGCCCGCACGGAACGGACGACCAGAGCCCCGCACGAGCCGGCACGGCAGGAGCTCCGTCAACAGCAGATCGGCCGTCTTCAGGCTCTACCTTGATGCGCTCGCGCAGGATCCGCGTCCGTGACGGATGTCCCGGTACGACGCGCGTGCCGTCTGCACGCAACTCCCGCAGCGCCGTGTGCACATCGACCGGCGGGAACGCGGTCGACTGTGTGCGGAGAGAGCAACAGTGGTCCGCCGTGAGCGCCTTACAGCCCGCCCATGGCAGGTGCGCCCGTGCTCCCGGCCTCGACGATGTGGGCAACAAGGGCGTCGGCGGGCCCGTGACGGCAACGGGGCGGATTCTCGCTGTGGCGCGCCGATGCAGTATGATCATGACGTCGCTTCGGCCCACAGGTCGGAGTCGCGCGTCTGTGGTCCAAGGAAAGACGCCCACCAGCCGGTGGGAAATGCAGGTGCAAGGCCTGCCGGGCGCTCCACCAAGGGCCCTTCCCCCTACGGGAAGGGCCCTTTTGCGCGCCTCCCCCCATGAGGTCGCGCACCGAACCGGTCTGCGTGAAGCTGGACAGCGCCCGGCCCCACGCTGCCCTACCGAAGGAGAACCAGCTCAGGTCACGAACCTCTGCCGGAGTACTAGCCCACCGGTACGTCCTTGCCGGTCAGCCGCGCCCGAATGCCGTTCTTCGTCACGGAGACGTCCCGCAGCCGTATCTCGCTCGGCAGGCTGTCCGGCAGCTGCGCGGAGAACTCCATCTGCTGCGCGACCTTCGGCTCCCGGAGCTTCCGTAGGCCCTGGACGAGCGAGGGATCGATGCCGGTGGGCTTGAGCAGCGACGGATGGTCCACGACCGTGTCCAGCACGCTGCCCCTCATCATCTGCTGCGGAAGGACGTGCTTCCCGGTCGCCTGTCGCAGCTCGCCCTCGTCCATCTTTTGGGCGACGGGTGCGGTCAGCTGCAAGCCACCGCCCTTGCCCGGTACGTAGGTGAGCAGACCGGGCACCACCACGCGCGTGTCCTGCACGGTCATGCGCAGGCCGCGCTCCCCGGTGCGCTGCAACTGCGCACGCCCGCGGATCCGGGCCTGCTTGTCGCCCACCGGCAGGTCGCCACCGGCCAGCACCGTGTTCTTCTCGGGGCCCGGCATCAAGTGCACCTGCGACGCGCCGACTTCTCGGTTCAGGTCCTTGAAGTCCAGCAGGACATCACCGCGCACCCGGCTCAGCACGGCACCCTTGACCGAGGACGGCAGGCTGCCGACGATCCCGATGTCGTCCACCGTCCCCTTCACCTGAGCGACGGAGACCGGGCCGGCGTCGACATCGGGAACGTTGACCTCGACGTGGTCGATGGTGCCCGCGAGCACCTGCCCGATGAACGGAAAGCTGTCGATGTGCACCTCGGGCTCCGCACGCAGCTTCAGCGCCTTCTGCACCTGCTGCGCCGCCAGGTTCTCCGCGTAGAGGACGGCCCACCGGTCACCGAGCGCAAGAAACGCAAGAACGATGGCCAGCGCGACGACCACCTTCGCGGTCCTCCGCACGATCCGACGCGGCTTGCGCCCGGCCCGCGGGTGCTCGTTCTCGTCGCCGGTGCTCGTACGGGCTTGGTTGTCCGAGGCCGGGTCGCCCTGGGCAGCACGGCTCGCCGGTACCCGCGCCTTGGAGTCTGCGGAAGGTTCGTTGGAGAACATCGCCACCATGCGACCACAGCCCAGCCACTCGAACCAACTTGCGCACAGTCTTCGAGATACCTACGCGGAGGGCGCCGAAGCCGGCGTCGGTGTGCCGTACTCCGTAACGTCACCACCGCCTCGCCTACCGGTACCAATCGTCTCCGCCGTCTGCGAGTGCCCGGCCGAGGTAGTCGTGCAGATCACGGGCGACCCACCGTCGGCTGTCGTCCTCGTGCTCCCACACGAAGACGTCGGCACGGCGAGGTGTCTGCACGCACGCGAACTGGTCACCACCGCCGTTGTCACCGAAGAAGAAGAGCGCATCGAAGGGCATGTACAGGTCGGCGAACGAACTCTCCGACCAGAAGCGGGGGTTGTGTTCGACGATCTGCTCCACGCGCCGACAGCAGCCGTACCCGGTCGGCACAGCGGCTGGGTGCCGGCGCTTTATGCTCGCGGTGCGGGGAACCGGAAGCTGACCACCTTCGGAGGCGAACGACCATGTCGCAACAGCGTGTTGTCCTGGTGACGGGCGGGGGAACGGGAATCGGGGCCGCCACCGCCCGGCTGCTGCGCACCGCCGGGCACCAGGTCGTGATCTCCGGGCGGCGGCCCGAGCCCCTGCGCCGGGTGGCCGAGGAGACCGGAGCGCTCGCCCACCCTTCCGACGCCGCCGACCCCGAAGCGGTGCGCGAGCTCGTCGAGGCGACGGTGACTGCCTACGGGAGACTCGACGGTGTGGTGCTCAACGCCGGAATCGGGCGGGGCGGCGCGGTCGGCGACACCTCGGTCGAGGACTGGGAAGAGCTGATACGGACCAACCTCACCGGCCCGTTCCTGCTGCTGCGTGCCGCACTGCCGCATCTGCTGGCGGCCCGCGGCGCGGTGGTCGCGGTCGCCTCGGTCGCAGCCCTCCGCAACAGCGTCGGCAACGCCGCCTATGCGACGTCCAAGGCGGGTCTGCTCCACCTCTGCCGCTCCCTCGCCGTCGACTACGGGCCGCAGGGGCTGCGGGCCAACACGGTGTGCCCGGGCTGGGTGCGTACGGAGATGGCCGACCAACGGATGGCGCGGTTCGCGACGGAGGCGGGGTTGGCGGGCGGTGCCGAGGCGGCATACGAAGAGGCGAACCGGCTGACTCCCGCCGGGCGGCCCGGCGATCCGGAGGAGGTCGCCGAGGCGATCGACTGGCTGCTGTCGCCCGCCGCGTCCTATGTCAACGGAGCCGTCCTCACCGTCGACGGCGGAGTGACGACGGTCGGCGTCGGCGGTGCCGCTTTCGACCACCGGATCGAGCCGCGCGCCCCGCGCCCGTAGCGGGCTCCCGGACAGGCCCGTTCCACACAGACCGCCTCTGTCACCGCCACTTCCCCGGCGGACTTGGTCGAGTCCCGCTCCCTGGATGGGCCTCATACCCAACGAATGAAGCTCTTCGAGGCGGCGCAGAAGTGGATCGCCCCCGGCCCTTCCGAAACCGTGAAAGGCAGCGGGCGGTATGTCTCCAAGGACGGCAACGCGCGTTGCCAGGGTGGGCGAACGGGATATCACAGGGCAGGACGGCGGTGGTCCGCACATGAATTCCACCCCGGCGGCAAGGCCGACGCAAAGCAGGGCAAGCACCGTATGCGCGCAGCATGCGCTACGTGGCCTGGCCGAGACCACGCTGGAGCAAGCCCGCGGTCTTCGCTGACAGACCGACGGGAATGCGCTGACGGGGCCTCAGGTCGCCCTGCTCCCCGACTCTCGCCACCAGCGGCCGCGCTCTCAGCGGCGGGCGGAAGTGGGCCGTGCGGTTTCCCGTCGTCCTCGACTCGTTAGTCGTCCGAGCCGGTGGCCGAAGGCGGCACCTCGGCAACGAAGAACAGGAAGCAGGGTTTGGCCGAAAGGTCGTGAAAGTCGTCGGGGAAGAGTTCACGGGCGGCCGGGTCGGGCTGCGGTTCGCTGATGGTGGAAAGGCGGAAGCCGGCGGTGGTGAAGGCATCCGTCATCGCGTGCAACGGCTTGCGCCAGAACTTCATCGGGACGGTCTGCCCGCCAAACGTCCAGTCGAAGGTATAGCTGGTGGTCGCGAAGTAGTCGGGCCGCGGTTCCTGGATCGTGTAGGCCACGAACGGGTGGTCCACCGACGCGATCAGCCGGCCGCCGGGCCTGAGCACGCGCCGCAACTCGGCCAGCGTCGGCCCCCAGTCCTCCAGGTAGTGCAGGACCAGCGAAGAGACCACGTCGTCGAACGCGCCGTCGTCGAACGGCAAGCGGTCGCGAAGGTCGACCTGGTGCACCTCCGCGTCGTCACCGAGCCGTCGCTTGGCCAGTGCCAGCATCCCGGCGCTGGTGTCGATGCCGGTGACGACGGCGCCGCGGTCGCGCAGTGCTGCCGACAGGGGGCCGGAGCCGCAGCCGGCGTCCAGGATCCGGCGGCCGGCCACGTCTCCGGCGAGATCCAGCATCGCGGGCCGCGCGTAGTACGCATTCACGAGGCCGCACTCGTTCTCCGCCGAGTACGCCTCGGCGAAACCGTCGTAGTCATTCACCCCGGCCAGATCCGCAGACCGGGCGAGGCGCTCGGGCACATCGGGTACGCGTTCCATCGGCACAGCCTAGTAGTCACGATCCGCCGGACAGGCCCTAGTGAGGCACCGGGGTCAGACACAACGTGGTATCGCCAAGCCGGCTGCCACGCTCGGTGTACTCGTCGAATTCCGGTGGGCATTTCCCTTGGCGGGTGGCGCTGAACTTGACCTTGTAGTCGGCTTTGGTGTCACTGCAGGCGATGGTGAAAAGGACCGGGTCCGCGTGTGTGCCACGGTTTTCCAGACAGTCCCCCGCGACCGCGTCGCGGGCATCTCTCTGTGGGGGCTTACCGTCGTCGGACACCATGCTCAATACCCAAAACCCTGCCAAGACCACGATCACGACACCGAGCGCGATGAGCGGCCGGAGCCAAGGACGTCGCACAGGCCCCGTCGGCGTGAACATCGGGACGCCGGACTGCTGGACCGGCCAAGGTGCGTACGCAGACTGCTGACCGTGGACGAACGGACCAGTGGCAGGCGGCCCGTACGGGGCCGGACCACCGTGACCTGCAGGCGGCCCGTACGGAGTCGGTCCGGGCTGATGGCCATAGGGAGGCGGCCCTTGTGGTGGCGGTGAGTACGCGGACATACGGATCCCCCTGTTGCGATGCGGTGAGCCTGGCGACGCGCCAGATCGAGTTCGATCACCAGGCTATGAGGTCCCCGTACCCCTGCCGCACACCGGGCCACTTCGCACCGTGATCCTGCTTCTTGGTCACGGCCCCCTACGGGAAGTTCGGGCGAGTCACATGAAAAATCCACAGATGGCCGTGACGCGACGTCACACCTGCAGAGCGCCGGGTCCCTTCACCGCCCCCTTTGAGGGCTCGTCGCAGTAACCCTGCGAGTACGTGCAACGCCGCCATCGAAGGACTTGGCCGGGCCTGGTCGTGGATCTGGCACCCGGCACCATCGACGGAACCTATCGGCGCGACGCGGAGGCATGGTCGTGCGCTGGAACTCGATGCAATCGGGGGCGCGGTGTGACGCGCCGCGAGCGCAGTGGGGACAGCCGTTCCCCACCGCACGCGGATTGTGGACGAGCTGTACTCAACCGCCGGACAGGCTTAGACGGGACCTTCGCGGCGAGCGGCGCAAGAGCGGGCCCCTTGAAGCTCAGCCCCGGGCGGCGCCAGGGGCTGAGCGACGTCTCCTTCGCCTTGGCGCGCGCCGTGGTCCGAGTGGCGACCGTGCCGGGTCGGAACAGGCGATCAACCTGCTCAAGCCGGTACTGGTCACTGCCGACTCTGCGCCGCGGGTCTCGGAGGCGCAGACACGGCTGGAGCTGTTCCGCTGGCCGCCCTATACCCCCATCAAGCCCCTCTGGAAGCTGACCACGACCGACGCCGGGAAGAAGGCTCTCTCTCCTCGATACTCGACACCTGCACCAACTGCCCCGAAACCGCCGACCCTCCCCACCCACACCACAGAACGCGCTCTGGGTGGGAGGCACGGTCACAAGTTGACGGTTTTCCTGGCGGCTTCCCTCCGGCCGGGTATGGCACGCCCGGTTTCGCAATACCGTGAGTGCATGGGGCAGCATCACCACAGCGTCAAGCCGTGGCGGGTCAGAGTGGACGACGCTGAGGGGAATCCCCACGGCGCGGGCGTACTGCTCGACGACCGGCACGTTCTCACCTGCGCACACGTCGTCGGACTCACCGGGGCCGCACCCGGCGGAAGCATCGACCACCTCCGGATCACCAGTGTGGCCTGCAACCCGGAATGGACCCGCACGGCACGGGTGGCCCCCGGCTCGTGGGTGCACGAAGGCGACACCCAGCGCGGCGACGTGGCACTGCTCCAGCTCGACGAACCGGCCGGCTGCGGCACGCGGACCGCTCTCTGGCGGGCGCCCCTGTCCGGCGTCACCGTGAGCGCCTACGGCTTCCCCCAGGCGTCCAGGATGATCGGCATGGGAACGGACGCCGAACTGTCCGGCTTCTCCGGCGGCCGGGACGGCTGGGCTTTGCTCAACCTCGTGCGTCCCGGTAGCCCGTGGATCGAGCAGGGCTATTCCGGAGCCGGAGTGGTCGTCAAGGACGGAGAGTTCAAGGACCGCGTCATCGGCATCGTGGTGGCGGATTACATCGACGGTGAGGCCCGCGCCGCCTGGATGCTGCCGACCGAGAGCATCGCGGTGCACCTGCCCCAGATCAAGTCGTTCACCGACGGCGGCTGGGGCAACAGGATGCAATCCATCGACGAGAAGTGGCCGAACGGCGTGCTGGACGACGCACTGCAGCTCGCCCTGACCCGGGAGCTCACGCGACTGCTCGGCGGGACGTGGGCCGGCACGGCCGTGGTCGGCACCGGCAACGCGACCGGGGCGGGCACCTCCTGGCTCGTGCGCCTGGTGCGCACCGCCGACCCTGCGGCCCGGGCCGTTCTGTCCGACGACGAACTCACCGGGGCACCCGGGGACACAGTCCTCGGACTCGGGGCGATCGACGCGGCCTACGACGCCCGCGGCAGAACCGTGGCGGAGGTGACGGGCTACCTCGTGGACCGGTTCGGGCTCGCCGGTGGCGAAGACCGAAACATCGTCAGCCAGTTGCTGCGTCGCCGTCCTCCTGCCTGCCTGGTGGTCGGCAGCATCGACCAGGCCGAGGACCCCGAAGGGCTCATCCGCCATCTGCTGGGCCCGCTCGCCGCCCGCGCCCGATCCCGCGGCATCCGCCTCGTGCTGGGCTTCGAGAGCAAGCCGCCGGCCGACCTGTCCTACGACGTGTTCCTGGACCCCGAGCGGCTCGCCGAGGCCGTGCCTGGGGACGTGACCGCGGAAGAGACCGAGGAAGCCGTCGGACAACTCACCGCCGCGGAAGACGCGGCGGTCCGGCTGCAAGCTGAATGGGGGATGTCGTTCTTCGCCGTGTCGAGGCTGCCGCCTGCCGCCGCGCCCCGCCTACGGGTGCGGCGGCAGGCGGCAGCCTCGACACGGCGAAGAACGACATCCCCCATTCAGCTTGCAGCCGGACCGCCGCGGAAGACGCGGCGGTCCGGCTGCAAGCTGAATGGGGGATGTCGTTCTTCGCCGTGTCGAGGCTGCCGCCTGCCGCCGCGCCCCGCCTACGGGTGCGGCTGGCTGTCGCCCGCGGCAGTGCACCGGACCCGGAACTCGCCGCGATCCACGCCCACGCTGCCGCAGCCCACGCGGAGGTCACCCGTTACGTCGACGACCTGCGGCGCGCGATCACCAGACTTGCGGACCTACGCAAGACGCTGGAGCTGCACCGCGTACGGGCCGCCCGGTACTTCGGCGACGAGGATCGGAAACTCGGCGACCTCTACGCGCCCGCGGTCAGCGCGTTGCAGACCCCGCCGATCGACCTGAAGGCCGCACGGAAACGGGTCAAGTACTACACCGACGAGGTCAACCGCCGTATCGAGGAGGGAGCAGACCGTGCCGAACGGTGAAGCAGCGGAGCACGAACACCGCGCGGAGGACGACGGCGCCGTGGACAGCTGCACCCGCCCCGCATGCGGACGGGGTGTCATCGACGACCAGGGACTCTGCACCGAGTGTGGGCAACGGCCGCTGACACGCACACCGGCCGCACCGCCCGACGGGCCGGAAACCGAAGCCCAGGGCGTGAGCACCGGCGTGGCGCACGTACGCCCCGACCCCTGGTACGGCCTGGACCTCGCCGAGGCCGGAGGACCACCCGAAGCCGTGGAGATACCGGCCCCGCAGGCCGGACCGGTCGCCGAGGAACACCGCTATTGCGCCAACTCCGCGTGCAAGAAACCGGTCGGCCGGGGCCACGGCAGCACACCGGGCCGCACCATCGGCTACTGCCCCTACTGTAGGACCCGGTTCGACTTCACCCAGCCCCACGATCTCACCATCGCCGAACGCTACGACGTCGAGCGCTACCTCGGCTCCGGGGCGTACGGGGCCGCCTACCTCGCCCACGACCGCAACCTTGCCACGGACGTGGTCCTCAAGCGGCTGAACAACAGCGCGGTCGCCGCCACTGCGGAGAAGGAGCGGAACGTCCTGGTCGGGTTGCGGCACGACAGCATCGTCCGCATCTTGGGTTACGAGACCGAAGGCCCGCACCTGGTGCTGGAGCACATCCCCGGCGTCCCGCTCGCCGCCCGCCCCGGCGACCGGCTGGAATTCCTGCTCGCCCACGGTCTCCGCATCCTCCAGGCCCTCGATTACCTGCATGCCCGAGGACTGCTGCACTGCGACGTCAAGCCGGAGAACATCATCCGGTTCCGGGAGGAGAGCTCATTCGGGCCGCGCGACCGGGTGCGGCTCATCGATTTCGGCTCGGTGCGGACCCGCAAGGACGAGGGTCCGGTCACGGAGTACACCAGGCTCTACGCACCGCCCAAGGGTGACCCGGAACGCGTGCGCCCCACGCCCGGCTTCGACCTGTACTGCCTGGGCATGACGCTCAAGGAGGTGTGCCGCACCCAGCTGCGGGAGCGGACGGCACCCGGCATCGACTCCCTGCACCTGCTGTTGGACCGCGCGACCGACGCCGCCACGCCCATGCGCCGGTTCGTCTCCGCCCGCCAGTTCGGCGAGCAGCTCAGCGGGGTGATCCGGCAGGTCGTTGCCGCACCGCCGACACTGCGTCAAGTGGCCCGGTACTCAGCGCTGTTCGGCTCGATGTCGGAACCCCTGGACGGCGGGCTGGGAACAGCCCGGCCGCTCGCCCATTGGATCGCGGCGACCTCGAACGAGGACGGCACCCTGACGCTCCCGCCGGCCTTCGCGACACTGCCGTCCCAGACGATCGCGGCGGCACTCCCCACCCCGCTGGCCGACCCGGACGACCGGGACGTCGCCCCCACTGCCGAAAGCGCACTGGCCGAGAGCCGGCTCGCCCTCCGCCGGAAGGACGCGGCCCAGGCCGAACTCGCCCTGGACCGGGCGAAACTGCCCCCGTGGCACTGGCTGTTCTCTTGGTACTCCGGCCTGATCGCCCTGACCCGAAGCGACACAGAGCTGGCCACTACGCACTTCACCAACGTGCGCGCCGCGCTGCCCGGTGAGCTCATCCCGCAGCTCGCGCTCGGCCTCTGCGCCGAGCTGCGGGACGACCTCGCGGTCGCCCAGGCGCACTACGGCACGGTCTTCGACACCACCCCCGCCCTCGGCGCAGCGGGCTTCGGCCTGGCCCGCGTCCACCTGCTGGCCGGCCGGCGCACGGAGGCCGTGGACACCGCGGAACAGCTGGCACACGAATTCCGCTATGAACGGGAGGCCCGGGTGGCGGCGGTGCGGCTGCTGGTGACCGTCGCGGGACCGGAGCCCCACGGGAAGGCCGATCCGGGCAGCCCTGCGGCCGGCTCGGCGCACCCCGCCGGACCGACCGCATCCCACCTGGAGCGGGCCGGTGCGGCGCTGGCCGCGCTCGACGTGGATCCCGCCACCGCCGCCACCCTGCAAGCCGAGCTCCAGTACGCCGCATACCCGCACACTTGCGACCGGTTGACACTTTCGGAGACCGTCCGCCGACTCGCCCCGCACGCCCCCACCGAGCGCGACCACACCGCCCTGGTCGACCTGGCGAACCGGCTACGCCCCCCGCTGGCATGGCGACGTAGCAGACGCCGTAGCGGAACCGCTCAGTCGCGTTTCGGAGAAGGCACCAAGACGCTACGCTCCTAGTTGCCTCGGACACGCAATGGAGCGGTCAGGTGGTGCTGGTGGGGGACATGACGCCATTAGGGCTGAGCTTCGACATCGAGATGGACGCGACGTGGGACCTTGCGTTCGACGACGAGCAGGTGGACGCCCTGCTCACGATCAGGGCCAGCCCCGCCGCGGACGCGCCCTCCCCGACCCCGATCGCCGAAATCCTGATCATGGACAGGTCGCTGTCCATGGCCGGCCTCGGCAAGCTCAGCGAGGCGAAACGCGCGATGTGCGCCGCCATCGACACCCTCCAGGACGGCACATACCTAGGCATCATCGCCGGCCACCACGAAGCCGAGGTGATCTATCCGGACACCGGTGGCCTCGCTCGCGTCGATGCCGCGGCCAAGGCGGCGGCCAAGCGCCGCGTCATGGGCCAACTCCCCGGAGGCGGCACCGCCATCGGCACGTGGCTGACCCGCGCCAAGGAACTCTTCGACGCGCTGCCGGCGCGTGACACCGTACGCCACGCGCTGCTCTACACGGACGGCAAGGACGAGTACGAGTCGGCCGAGAAGCTGGACAGCGCGCTCGCGGAGTGCACCGACCAGTTCGTGTGCGACGCCCGCGGGCTGGGCAACGACTGGAACTACACCGAGCTGCTGCGGATTACCCAGGCGTTGCACGGCAAGGCGGAGGCGGTCGTCACCATCTCCGACCTCACCCGGGACTTCACCCACCTCATCGAGGAGGACCACAGCATCGTGGTGCCCCGGGTCTACCTCGGTCTGCTCCTGGGCGAGCGGTTCCGGCTGGGCTTCGTCCGCCAGACCGTCCCCGTCGAGGCCGATCTGACCACCCAGCAACAGCCCCACGACGACGAGATCCACATCCCGCTGGGCGCCTGGGCGGCGGAGAAACGCCAGTACCACCTCTCGCTCCGCTTCGACCCCGACAAGCTGCCCCTCGACGAGCAGCTGAGCGCCGCCCGCATCACCGTGCGCGCCGAATGCCCCGACGCCACCCGCACACCCTGCGCCGCCCCCAAGGACCTGCGCGTCCGGCGGCTGGCCACGCGGGACTTCCCGGTCCGCCCGCCCGAGAGCCTCACCCAGGTCGAGAACCTCCGCGAACTGGGAATGGCGATGCGCGCCTGCGCCGACGCCCAACAGAGCGGACGGTACGAGGAGGCCGACCGGGAACTGCGGCTCGCCCTCGAACTCTCCCAAGCCCTCGGCGACACCGAACGCCTGGAACTGCTGCGCGCCGTCAGCACGACCGGCCCCGACGGCCGGACGCAGGTGCGCCGCGACGCCTCGCGTGGACACATCCAGCAGCTCGGCCTCAGATCGACGCGGACCGCGGCCCGGGGCATCGACCCGTTCTCGCCGGTGCCGAACGGCGGTCCGGTGCAGCACCGTTGCCCGCGCTGCAAAGCCACGACAACGGCTCGGGAGCCGCAGTACTGCGAGGAGTGCGGCCACGCGTTCGACAGCGTGGCGGCCCCCGCAGCTCCGGACGACCCGCACGACGAGTCACCCGGCGACACTCCGGTGAACGCCTCATGACCCGGCTTGCGCCCGATGCCGAAACCTCACCGGACACCCCGACCGGATGGCGGCAACGGCTCCGAACGACCCACCCGACCACGGTGCTGCGCTGGCTCAGAGCGGGGGTCCTGTCTGCCGTGGCGGTCACCGCGCTGCTGTATCTCGTCGTCACGACCCAAGCCGACCGCCAGATAGCCGCCGCCCAACACACCAACGAGGCCATCGGCTTCATCAAAATGGCACAGAACGAGGCCCGGGCCGCGGACGCCGCACTCACTTCCGTCTTCGAGACCGGCCAGGTCTCCCTCATCGGCACCGGCTCCGCATACTCCAACCACATCGCCCGCGTCTACACCAACGTCACCTCCGCGGCGGAGGGCAACGCCGCCGGTAAACGGGGACTGACCCAGATCCAGTTCGTCCAGGGCCAGTTGACCACCTGCCTACGCCTGGCCGACGCCGCCGTACGCGACTACGCCCGCACCGGACAGGACGGCGTGCGGGCCGCCCACAACGCACTCACCGACGTCCGACAGCGGGACCGCGGCACCCAGCAGCCCGTCCCCGGCACCGGCGGCCTGACCGGCTCGCTCGACGACCTCAAGGCCACCGAGCAGAACGCACTGGACGAACAGCGCCACTCACGGTGGCTGGCCCCCGCCTACCTCTGGCCGCTGCTCGTCGGACCGGCAGCCGTCATGCTGTTGCTCGTCCTGGCCACCGGCTACGTCCTCGCTCGTCACTTCCGCCGGTACATCGGCCTGCGACTCCCACTCGCGCTGCTGGCCACCACGGTGGTCGGCATCGGCACCGGTACCGCCGTCCTCTCCGCTCTCGACCCACAGCACCTGGCCGAGCACCCGTTGGTCAGAACCCCGGTGACCTTGACACTCGCCCTGGCACTGCTCGCCACCGCGGCCGCCCTCACCTACCTCGCCTACCGGCCCCGCCTCGCGGAATACCGATTCCCACGGTCATGAACACACTGATCACGCGCCTGACGTGCTGCGCCCTGTCCGTCGCGCTGCTCTTGACGGCCGCCGCCTGCGGCAGCGGCCAGCCGCCGGACCGGCTGACCGTCATGGTCCCCTGGTCCCGCGCCGAGTTCCAGGCGTTCTACTCGGTGCTCAAGTCCTTCCACCGCGACACCGGCATCCAGGTCGACGTGGAGGTCACCCGCGCCCAGGCCGAGCAACTCGACGCCGCGGTGGCCGCCCACGCAACACCCGACCTGGCCGTACTGCCGAGCGTGGGAGCACTGGACCACTACGCCGAGAACGGCAACCTCCAGCCGCTCGGTGCGGTCACCAAGGACTACCGGGAGCCGTTCCGCGGACTGGCAACCGTCCACGGCAAGGTTTACGCGGTCCCCGTCAAAGCAGACGTCAAAAGCCTCATCTGGTACAACCCCGCAGTCACCCGCACACCACCACCCTCGGCACTCCCCGATCTCCAAACCCTCACCCGCCGCACCCCCGGCGCTTGGTGCCTGGGACTGGCATCCGGTCCGACCTCCGGTTGGCCAGGCGCCGATTGGATCGCCGACATCCTCCTCGCCCGCAACGGACCGGGCGGGCAAGGCGGCCGGGGTGACTACGAGAAGTGGCTCTCCGGCGACCTCGCATGGAACTCCCCGCAGGTCTCCGAGGCCTGGAAGACCTGGCGCACCCTCGTCGCCGACAGCCTCCGCGGCGCCTCCGTCCGCGCCTACGACGACGCCGCCGGCGGCATGACCGCCAAACGCCCTACCTGCTCCCTCGCCCACGGCACCCTGTCCGCCATGGGCTTCCCGAACTCAGCCCGCCCGGGCACCGCCTACGACTACGTGACCTCGGTCCCGGAATCCGCGCGCCGACTGGAGGTTTCGGCGGACTATCTCGGCATGTTCACCAAGAACCCCAGCGCGCAGGCGCTCATCACCTACCTCTCCCACGCCGACGTGCAACGCGACTGGGTCAACAAGCCCGGTGGCTACGTCTTTTCCGCCGACACCAAGGTCACCCCTGCCCAGTACAACAACGCCGTGCAGCGCCGCATCGCCACCATGCTCCAGCCCTACTCCGGCTACACGCTCTGCTTCAGTGCCGCCGACGCGATGACTCCCGACCTGTCCGCCGCCTTCTACCGAGCCGTCCTCGACTACGCGGCCGGCGCACCGCTGCAACCTCTCCTCCAAGGGCTCGACGCAATCCAGCGCTCACGAGGAAGTTCCCCGGCCCCTGCAGGGAGTCTCTGCTCCGCCTCCTCCTGATTGCCGCACACCGTCTCACCCTGGGAGTGCCATGCCGGACGCCATCGAGTTCACCCTCTCCGACGGCACCGCCGTCCTCGTCGCGCCACCGGCCCGCAGCGGCACCGGAGCGGTCGGCCTCAGCGACCGCCTGCAAGCCGCACAACAGGGCTTCCGCGAGGCGCTCACCCCCGTCACGACTGCCGCCGCAGAGGCGATCGACGGGTTCCGCAACCTCGTCCACCCCCCCGACGAGGTCGAGGTCAACTTCGGCGTCGTCCTGGACGGCAAACTCGGCGGCCTCATCGCCGGCGCCAACGCCGGCGCCCACCTCGACATCACCCTCCGCTGGAAGGGCTCGCCCACCACCCCGCCCGCCGACGCCGAGGCCGAACCCTCGTCCTGACGCGCCGGCATCACCAGTGTGCCCGGGGCCCGCCTGCCTGCACGCTCCCCTACGCCGCACACGCCGGCAGACGGGCCCTGGGCAGGGTCACCTGCTCATTCGCATAGCCCACCCGCAGCACCTGGAGATCGGCCGGTGCCGTCCGACGATCTGCAGCCAGGCTGGCAGTCCGTCGTCGGTGATCCAGCCACGGCGAGAAGAGTCACCAACGTCACGCAAGAAAGTGAGCAATAAAATGCGCACGGGCTCGCGATCCCCGTTAATTGCCGCTGCCATCGCCATGACGGTGGTGGTTCCGGGCTGCAGCGAGACCCCAGCCGACCGGCCGACTCACAAGATCGTCAAGCACACATTTTACGGCGTCGCCCCTGAGTCCCGGTTCCGCCAGCGGGAGATTCTCAGCTGGACGTCCCAGGACGTGGGTGCCCGCAGGGACGGGACAGGATTGCCCGGTGGGCGTTGCCCCGACCGTGGGCTGAGCCTTCGGCTGCGCGGATGCCTCGGGGCGAAGCGCACGGATGCCCCATCGCCATGGCCATCCCGGCCTCCCCAAGGTGCGTAAGCGCGCCGCGGCGGTCGCCGATTCGAGCCGAAGCATGGACCTGCTGACCAGCGAGGAAGGCTCGCAGCTGGGGCCCACCTGCGGAGAAGCGGCAGCCGCGGCCAGCCCGCATTGCCTGTCCGCCGTGTGCCCTGGATCAAGCGCCATTCACCAGGAAAATCGACACATCACCTCGTATCTTGGTGAGGACGGCAAGAACGTGAGTGATGGCGCGTGCCATCCCGTGTGCACGTGCCCATCAACGCTGTTGGGACGGTGTGCAAGGTGATTTCTGCGCATGCGGGAGGTCGGCCTGGTGGGCGACCTACGTGGCCACCGTTCGTAGTGGCCGAGCCACAGTCCGGCACCCCGCCTGCCACAGTGCTCGTCGATCCCGACGGGCGGATCCAGCGCTGGAGCGACGGCGCACAGGCACTGACCGGCTATCCGGATCAGGAGGTCATCGGCCGGGACGTGGCACTGCTCGCCGACCGGACGAGGCTGCGGGGAGGTGCGCTCGTCCAGGCGCTGCTGCGCACCGCCGGCGGCGTACACACCGACTGGCTCCGCTGCCGCGACGGCACCTGCCGCAGCGTCACCTGGCACCCCGTGCCCCTTCCGCTGGCGACCGGTACGGGCCTGCTCGCCGTGGCGGTGCCCGAGGCGCAGGTGAACAGCCAGGGCCATTCGGTCACGCTCGACCGACTTCTGCATTCCTCACCCGTCGGCCTGGCGGTGACCGACAGGGAACTGCGCTTCGTGTACATCAACGAGACACTCGCCCACCTGCATCGCATCCCTGTCGAACAGCATCTGGGCCGTTCCATCCTCGGAGTTCTGGATCTGCCCGATCCGGAAGCGTTCGAAAGGTTGCTGCGCCGCGTTGCGGACGAGGGGCTAACCGTCGAGAACATCCGGTTGGCGGCCAACCGGACGGACGGCGATCCGTACGAAACCCTCGCAAACCTGTTCCCGCTTCAAGGGTCTGACGGCAGGGTCATGGGCGTAGGAGCCATCGTCTACGAGTTGACGAACGGCGGAGAGGAACTCCTGGACACGGCCCACGGGCGGCGCAGGCTGGAGCTGCTGGGCCGGGTCAGTGCCGGGCTCGGCCAGGGGTTGGACCCGCGGACCGTCGCGACCGAGCTGGTAGCGGCCTGCGTTCCGGGATTCGCCGAAGCTGTCGAGGTCGATCTGCTGGAGAGCGCGGCGCATCCGACCGCCGATTCCTTCGATACCCGTGCGGCGGAGTCCGGCGAGCAGCCCGCTGAGCCGCCGGAGCCTCTCTTCCACCCCCTGAATCTCACCTCAGGCACCAGCAGGCCCCGTCCCGAGGACGAGCTGCCGCAGCCACGTCCGACGCTCCGGGCCGCCGCGCAGTGCGTCAGCTCGGCGCAGCCGGTGGCGTTCGAAAGCGCGAAGAAGGACGGGTCCGCACTGCACGGCTTGGCGGTACCGCTGATCGCGGTCGGCAGGATGATCGGAGCGGTGACCTTCCTACGGCAGGTGGATGCCTTCAGTTCCGAGGACACGCTGCTGGCGCGCGAGATCGCGGCCCGTACCGCCACCGCGATCGACAACGCGCTGCTCTACCGACGCGAACGGCTGGCCGCTCTCGCGCTCCAGCGCCACCTGCTCCCCACCCAGCTGCCCTCGGAGAAGTGGTTCCAACTGGCGTACCGCTACCGCCCGGCCGAAGACGACTCCTTGGCCGGGGGCGACTGGTACGACGCGGTGACCCTCCCGGGCGGCAGGATCGGGTTGGGGATCGGTGACGTGATCGGCCATGGCGTGGGCGCCGCCGCCGCGATGGGCTGCTACCGCTCCTCGGTGCACGCGCTACTGGCCGTGGGACTGCCGCCAGGGCAACTGCTCACCCGCTTGGACGGGTTGTTCGCCGGCATCGACGGCGAACTCGCCGCGACGTGTACCTGCGTCGTGTACGACGGGGGTGTGGGACGCTGTCGCATCGCGCTCGCCGGACACCCGCCCCCTCTGTTGGTCACGCCGGACGGATCGGTGGCCGTGCTGGGGTGCGAGCCAGGACCGCCCGTGGGGATGGGCCTCCACGACGTGTACGCCGACGAGGAATACCCCGTCCCGCCAGGGAGCCTGATAGTGCTCTACACGGACGGGATGATCGAAGACCGCAAAGCGGTTCTCGACCTCGACCAGGGAATCGCGCTCCTGAGCCGTGCCGTCCGCGACCCGAAGGCACCCTTGGACGAGATCTGTGACGCGATGACGGCCGTACGACCGGCCAGCTCCGCGGACGACGCCGCGCTCCTTGTCGCACGACTGGGCCGGCTCTGAACGCAGCCGTTGTTGGGAACCACAGCGGAAGCGACGATCGATCGGACCCGAAGTGAAGTGTCGAGGCGACGCCGTCGAACCACTTCGCCAAGACGCTGTGTACGAGGCTTCGCCATGCCCGAGAAGCCACCGACCGGCAAGGGGTAGTGCGACGAGTACCCCTGTGCATTCACCTACGAAGGGTCTGCGCGCTACAGGCCGAGGTACGACAACAACCTCAAATACCGGGGCTGGTGGTCCGCCCAGTGGGTGCTCAAAGACGACAACGACGAAGCGTGAGCACGGCTCGGGCGCTGGTACACCAACGACCGGATCCTTGACCACGAAGTCACGCAGACCCACACAGGCGAGAGCGTTGAAGCCTGCCCGATGCCCGTGAATTGGCGCGGTGTGTCCGCGGTGGTGATTGCAGGTGTGCAGCCAGCCGGGGACGGTGGGGCACGCGAGCCTTTCTGTTGGTGTGGACGCTCACCTGTCCACACCCCCGGACAGAACAGCTAGGCGCCCCGGACGACGGCTGCCAGACCGCTCTCGTGCATGGCGTCGCAAAGGGGAGAGCGTATGGTCGCGCCGTGGTGGCATCGCCCGGGCCGAGGTAGTAGCGCTGGTGCAGCGGGTCGATCCGGTCTGCGGCAACAAAGGCGAGCACCTCGATGGCACGCGGCGAAGTCGGCAGGCGAAGGTCGGCGTGGTCGTCCTCGGAGAGCACGACCACGCGCCCGTCGCCGACGTCGCGAGTTACCTGGTCATAGGGGACCTCGACGCCCCCGCGTTCGCAGCCGCAGCGCAGCCGGATCCGTCCGCCCCCACACCGCATGTGGACCTGGTGAAGCGGGACACGATGCGGGGCGGTCGCGGCGTGGACGGTGACCGGCACCAGCTGCAGCGCGGCACCTCCGACCGCATCCGCTACCAACGCGTGAACGAAAGAACGGGGGGTCTGCTGCAGATTTGGGTGACAGGTTCAGTCACGCGGCCTGGAGGGCCGGTGTGATCATGACGGTTTCGTATTCGACGGGGGTCAGCCGGCCGAGCGAGGCTTGTCGGCGGCGTCGGTGGTAGGTCCGTTCGATCAGGTCACGATCGCGATCCGCAGCTCCTGACGGGTGGCCCACGAACGGCGGTCGAGGACGTTCTTCTGCAGCAGGCTGAAGAAGGACTCCATGGCCGCGTTGTCGCCTGCCGCACCGACCCTTCCTATCGATCCGGCCATCCCGTGGTCGTCGAGCGCCCGGACGAATTTCCGTGACCGGAACTGCGACCCGCGATCGCTGTGCAGAATGCATCCGGCAACGTGTCCACGCCGGGCAACAGCGTTGTTCAGGGCGGCCACGGCCAGGCGGGACTTCATCCGCGCGTCGATGGAGTAGCCCACGATCCTCTTGCTGAAGACGTCCTTGATGGCACAGAGATACAACTTCCCTTCACCGGTGGCGTGTTCGGTGATATCGGCGAGCCACAGGCGGTTTGGGCCATCCGCGCTGAACACACGGCGGACCAGGTCGTCGTGCACCGGCGGACCGGCCTTCTTGGTCCTGCCACGCCTTTTCCCGAACACGCTCCACCAGCGGTTGTCCCGGCAGATCCGCCACGCGGTCCGGTCGGCCATGACCGACCCCGCGTCGCGGGCCTCGTCGGCCAGGTAGCGGTAGCCGAACCTCGGATCCTCACGATGCGCCTCGAACAACGCGTTCGCGCGGTACGCCTCCTCCAGCACGGCGTCGGTCACCGGCCGGACGAGCCAACGGTAGTAGGGCTGTCTGGCGAGCTTGAGGACCCGGCACGTGACCGTGACGGGAACCCCGCCGACGGCCAGCTCTTTCACGAGCGGGTAGATCCTTTTCCCGGCAGATTCGCCTGCGACAGGTAGGCAGCGGCCCGGCGCAGGACCTCGTTCTCCTGCTCCAGCAGCTTGATCCGCCGGCGCGCTTCCCGCAGTTCCGCGTTGTCCTGGTTGGTCGTTCCAGGCTTTGTCCCGTCGTCGATGTCCGCGCGACGCATCCATTTCCACAGCGTCATCGCGTGCACTCCGAAGTCGGCGGCCACCTGCTCGACCGTCACGCCCGGGCCGCGGTTCCTCGCGACCCGCACGACATTCTCGCGGAACTCTGCCGGATAAGGCTTGGGCACAGCGACATCCTTCCCACCCGCCCTACAGGGCAAGCCAGTTCAGATGTCACCCGATCGTGCAGCAGACCCGAAAGCTCCGCAGCCCAGGCGGAGTTCTCCGCCAACTACGCGCGCAACTCGGCCTACCTCGCCACTTCGACAGCCGACGACGCCCGCGCCGCCGCACTCGACGCCGGCAAGAGCGCCAAGGAAGCCACCACCCTCGCCACCCAGGCATGGACGGAGGTGAAGAAGAAGCGCGAGAGCGAAGTGGCTGAAGCACGCCGCAAGGCCGAAGAAGCCCGCAAGCAACAGGAGAAGGAGAAGGCCAAGAGGCCACACTGCGTCTCCCACACCGGCAACGAAATAGCCGGGCTCCTGCCCTGCGTGATGGCCGGCGGCGACGTCACTCCCGTCATCGACCCCACCCTGTCCGCCGTGGTATGGGAAATCACCGGACTCAACGACCTCAAAGAGTGCATCAAAAACCCCAACTTCGGAGCATGCACCGCCTTCGCCATTTCCGTCCTCCCGGTCGGAAAGGTGAAACTCCTCAAGAAGCTCGGTGAAGGTATAGAGGACATCTCCGAGAGTTCGCGGGTCGCCAAAACAGCGAAGTGCTTCAAGTGCTTCCTCGCCGGCACCAAAGTACTCATGGCGGACGCAGCACGATAAGCGTTTCAATGAATTGACGCTCGCCACCCCTCAAGGCAATCGACGCCTCACTGCCACAAATGAGCATCCGTTCTGGTCCCCCTCACAGAATGACTGGGTCGAGGCCGCACGCCTTCGGCCGGGCATGACGCTCAGAACGGTCAATGGGAGCGCAGTCAAGATCGAGAGGAACCGCCCTTTCGCCGCAAATGCCAGAACTTACAACCTCACCGTCGAGGACATGCACACGTATTATGTATTTGCAGGTGAGACCTCCATACTCGTGCACAACGCCGGAGAGTGCCCAGTAGACGGACTGCCACACGGCGCGCTGGGTGAGGCCGCTACCCTGCAGAGGCTTCAGAAGGCCGGATACACCAACATAAAAAGCGAGGTCAGGTTCAAGAATAGTCGTGGCGATGTATTCAGGGCCGACTTTGTAGCACAGGACACAGCGGGAAACTGGGTGGCAGTCGAGGTAAAAACTGGGAAAGGGGCATCTCTTACCGATAATCAGCGCCTGGGGTACGCAGAACTCGGTCGCACCGGCGCGGTATTGAACACGAATCGAGTGCCCGGCCTATCGAAAGGTGCAACGGTTAAGATGAAGGTTGAAGTGGACTTGTGGCGATGTCCTGCCTGCGATCCATAGTCTGCGCCTGGTCGGATAGGACGAGAATACGGGAGGTATTCTGATGGGGTCGAAAGCGGCCGTGATGGTTGTTTCCGAGGGTGATCCGCGAAAGGCTTTTCAGTCGATGCTGGAAGTCCGTCCGTCCGGGTCGAAGGCTCTGGCCGAAAGAGTCCTCGGAACCGCAGTGCAAGAGATGGAACCCCTACCCCTCGATCTCGGGGTTTGGCCTGAGTCCGGTACCGTATGCGCTGCGTCCCTTCCCGGGTTCGAGGTCATCTGTTCTCGTAAACTCGCACAATCCAGTCCGAGTCACCTGACCGAAATGGTCTCCGAGTGGGCGGCAGGGCGGCATGCTTATGGCGTATTCATGGACAGCGCTGAAGACTGGTCAGCCTTCGCTGTCTGGTCACGTGGCGTGCTGGTTCGCGGAGTGAGTTTGAGCCCCGACTCCGGGATCATTGAGGACATGGGCGACCGACTCCCCTTCGAAGCGCCTTTCTGGGAAGGGCGGCGACGCGTGCGCCGTACGCCGGGCTACGCCCTTCCTTTTCACCCGATCGACCTTGGAAATGAAGCACTCAAGGAATTCTTCGGATTTATTCTCGAAGGGCAAGAAAGTGCTAGTTGCCTCGACCCTGAGGAGATCGAAATTCCGGCCTTCCGGGTGTCTCCACAGACGTGATTCTCGCATTGGACACCTGCCCACTTGCAAGCCGAAGGTGCGCTTCAGACTAGCGCCGCACCAAGCAACGTCGCCCTGGTGTGACGCGCCGCCCGAAAGTAATCCGGGCGGCGCGGGGCATCATGCTGTCCGCAGGTGCTTTCCGGACACCTGGAGTGTTTCCGCAGGTAAGGCCTTGTGGCAACAGGTGCGTCGGTGTGAAGAACCCCCGTCGAATGGCTCCGGCGGGGGTTCCTGGTTTTGCCCCCTGCCTCGGATACCAGTCCGTCCGAGTCGCAGAAGCGGAGCGGGTGCCGCCACTGGTCAGCATCGGCAATCGTGCGTTGCCTGCCAGCGGCGTGGCCGGGCCCTCAGGTGAGTCCGCCGTCGGCGCGGATGTTCTGGCCGGTGACCCACCGGTTGTCCGGGCGGACGAGCAGGGCGACGAGGTCGGCCACGTCGTCGGGCCGGCCGATCCGGCCGAGCGCGGTCATGGCGGCGGCACCGTCGAGGGCGTCCGGGTGGGCGTCCGCCCGGAGGAGATCCGTGTCGGTCGGGCCGAGCGAGAGGGTGTTGGCCGTGATGCCCCGGTGTCCGAGTTCGCGGGAGGCGACACGGGTGAGCTGTTCGACGGCAGCCTTGCTGGCTGCGTAGAGGGCCTCGCCCGGGCTGGGCCAGTGCGTGCCGACCGTGGAGAGGGTGATGATCCGTCCGCCGTCGCGCATGCGGGCCGCGGCGTGCTGAAGGGTCAAGAATGTGCCCCTCGCGTTCACGGCCATCACGCGCTCCCACTCCTCGAGAGTGGTCTCTGCGAGGGGTGCGTTGGTGAACACTCCGGCATTGGCCACCAGGATGTCCAGCCCGCCCACCCCGGCCTGGTGGAATGCTCCGTCGGCCGCGGCGAACACCTCGGCGACCTGGTCCGGGATGGCCAGATCGAGCGGGACGGCGTAGGCCCTGCCGTTCAGCTCAGCGATCTCGGCGATCAACGTATTGGCCGCCTCGGACTGCGTGTGGAAGGTGAAGACCACTGTGGCGCCGTCCGCGGCCAACCGGCGGGCGATCGCGCGGCCGATACCGCGCGATCCACCGGTGACCAGGGCACCGCGCCCTGCCAGGGGCTTGGTGGACGTATCAGAGGAAGTCATGGCGGCACGATGACATCGATCGCGGACCGGGTCGCTCCTCAATCGCCGAAAGGGTGACAGTCTGGGCCCGAAGAGTCGTGCTGCTGACTCTTGGGGTAGGCCGGGGACCGCTCGGAGCGGGAGGTTTTCTGCCCTCGTGTGGTGCGTTCCTTCTCCTCTGCGAGAGCTTCCGGCAGCCCTGTTCGTCGTTCACGGCCAGCGCTTCCCGGCATGCGCGGTGTCTGTTCAGGCCCCGTTGTCGCCTGCGCAGGTTCTGCGAATCGGGACCCTTTACTCGGAGACGAGCTGATCGCCATCACCGGGACGCAATGAAATGGGAGCGGGCTCGGGACGGAGACCGGTCCATGCCCGTCAGCGTGTCCGTGGGGACGGTGTACGCGCCCGTTCAACGAAGCTCCGCCGCAGGGGTCACAGCCTGCTGGGAGAGGGTGCCTGTCACGCAATGCGAATCGGGAGGGCTCGCCCTTCGCGCCTTCCACCCCGGGGGCTCAACCACCGCGACGCAAGCCGGCTGGGTCCGGGTGGTCGCTGGAGAGGGCGGCGAGGAGCTTCCCCACCTGGGGAGAGGGCAGTGTGCGGACGCCATCGGCCAGGGTGCCCATGCCGACGAGGCGGTTGCCGTCGACGACCGGCAGGCGGCGGACCTTGTAGGAGCCATGATCGCCACGATGTCGTGGGCGTCGACGGTGACGGCTTCGCCATGGGCGAGGTCACCGGCGCAGGTCTGCTGCGGGTCCCGGCCCTCGCCTAAGACCTTGATCACGAGATCGCGGTGTGTGCCTGGTCGCGTGAACAAAGCCACCAGGAGCCGGTCAGGTGGCGGGGTGCGCGGGCTCTTTCGTGATCCATGCTCCGCCGGAGCAGTCTTCGGGCAGGGGCGGGAAGGTGTGGTCCGTGACGTTGGTGCTGGTGTACCACCGATGGATTTCTCCGCAGTCGCACTCGTAGATCCCACTGTCGGGAACGCTCTCGCCGGGCCGGAACCTCTGGGCTCGTTCGCTCATGCTTGTTCGCTCATGCCCTCCTGTCTACGGCCGGCTTCTGGTGCTCGCGACTCGAAAACCGAGCCTGGAAGGTGTCGGCGACCATACGAGCGAAAACACCGCCCACCCCGCGCCGCCCCGCGCCCCAGCGGCGCTCAGCCGAAGCTACGGCGGAGAGGACAGGCTGTCGCGCCGCCGCCGGTGAGCCCGGAGAACGTCAACTGCATGCCGGATCCCGCTCCGGAGCCCTCCGTCCGAGAGCTGTCCCAGGCCCCTCGTGTCCGGCACGCTGACCTTTCCCTCTTGGCTGCAGAGGCGACGGATATTGTGCCGGGCAGTGGTGCGATCTCCGCCGAGTCAACCGAGAGTCGCCACCCCGCCGAGCGCCAGAGCCTGGCGACGGTCGGCCTCCCGAACGGTACCGACAGCCCTCCCCAGCTTCCGGTGGTTGAGGCCAAGATCCGGACCATACACGGACCAAGGGCCTCCCGACGGGAGCCACAGCCACCATTGCAGCATGCCAGCACCACTATGAGCGCTGTACCACCCGCAGAACGAAGAACCTGCTGAGCGCACCGGACACCTGTACAGCCGACTTCCCTCAGCGCCTCGAACTCTCAGCGCCCCACCGTACTCACGCAGCCAGCAGGGCCTCTGACCAGCGCACAGATCACCTGACAGCTCATCAGAACGAGCGTCAAATGAGCGTCAGGAGCGTCATTTCAGCGTCAAGATATCGCCCGTAACGCCCACACCGCACATAGCGCACGCTCAAAACCGCAGGTCAGACGCCCTTACCCGCCTTCTCCAGCACCACCACACACTCCACATGATGCGTCATCAGGAACACATGGATCGCGAGCCGACAAGGTGCCAGCGATCAGCGGGGAGGCGGCTTGCCGCGTCTTACTGCCGGGACCCGGCCTGTTCCCCGCTGCGCTGAGCACCATTCACCCGGCGCCCATGCTCCCGGTTCTTCTCCGGGCCGCGAGCCGTTCGAGAAGCATGCGTTGCCGTTCATTCAGGGCAGACCCCCGATGCACAAACACCAGCCCACACCGCAACCCCACCCGCTGCAGAGAGCTGAAAGAATGGCTGCAGCGACTGGGAGTGCCCTGGGGCTTTTCTGGGACTTCCGGCTGCATCAACAGGCACGAGCGTGAAACACCCGAAAGGCCGTCTGCGCAGGTCAGCGAGCAAGTGCCCCTCATCGTGGCAGGTCACAGCGCTGGCTGGTCTCTTCCGGGATATCTGAACTACGGATGCCGCCGCACCCTTTCTGACCTGCGTGAATACGGGCCAGGAGAGGGTGTGCGCCAGCTGGTTCAACGGGCCCGAGAGCGTCCCAGCCACGTCCCCTTCCACCTTTCCCCGGCGCGACTCGGAGTCGAGCAGGCTGGTCACTGCCCTTAAGTTAAGGGCAGTGACCAGCTGAGGCAGTGGGCTCACCTGATACGCAGGTCGGGGTTTCTCGAATCCAGGCGAGTTCCAGTAGAGGAAACGCTACGGAGTGCGCATCCACGCAGGTGATTCGACCCCGTTAAGGTCGTTCCACGCCACGCAGTAGGCACGACATTCGGGTCCGACGTATCGCCACACAGACTTGAGATCGAAGCCACTGTCCCAGGCGTTCAAGAGTGACTCAAAGAACCCCGTGGAAACAGCCGTGCTGTCGTTCTCGCTCCCGTGCGCCTCGACATTTTCGAGAAGAGCAAGGACTTGCTTGCATTGGTCCTGGGTCAGTTCGGTTGCTCGCTCAGCAAATGCCCGCCCAAGATTTGCCAGTCGCAGCGTGAGTGGAGGAACGTCCTCAGCGCCCTCCACTGCGCTTACGCTGCCTTCGGCAGGCGAGCCACCGCGCCATGCCTCAGTGTCTGCCCGATCTTCAGAAGCAAGCATGTCGCTGATCGCGAGCAGGTCATCCCACCACGTTGGTGTTGGCATCAATCCTACTTTCCATCCAAAGCGTCTTGCATGTCGCGAATCAACCTCTCCGCGATGTTTCGATCTGCTTGGTCGGCCCCAGGGTTCTTCTGGATCCAATTCTTCAGGAAGGTAACGGAATGCTCGGCCTTCTGCGAATGACTTTTCCCTCCAACCTCCCGACCTGCCAGCCTTTCGTATCGCACGGCTGCTGCCGTGCTGCCATCTCCAACCGTTGCGCCCGCACGGTAGATATAGTTGATATGTTCGGCCAGCTTAGAATCCCTTGCATAGGGCTTTGATACCTCTTTCTGCAATACCTCCATGTACTGCTCGTGCAGGAATCGGTTGTGCGCCAGCTGGTCCATAGGGCGCAACTCGCCGGCGAGCCACCTCCAACCAAACTTCCTGCCAAGCGGCTTGAACAGTCTGGCCAGTCCGGACCC
>NZ_SDIG01000262.1:0-5746 GCF_004122755.1 Streptomyces sp. TM32 | reverse complement strand
CTCATCCGCCCCAGGTAGCTCCCGTCGGACAGCACCTCCAGCGGCCGGGACGCGACCGTCGACCGGGCCCGCAGCAGCAGGTGTGCTCCGGCGCCCGTGTATGCCTTCCACAGCTCCACCCCGGGAAAGCCCCGGTCCATGATGACCAGCATCCCGGCCGCCGAGTCGGCCATCTGCACCGCCAACTCCCGCTCGCCGCCGTTGAAGCCGCCGATCCGGGCGTCGATCGAGGCGTGCGTGCCGGTCTCCGTGAGCGTCACCACCCGCACCTGCGGGAACCCCGCCTCGGCCTTGCGGGCGTCGGTCGGGCCGCCGAAGAACGCCCGGTTCGCCTCGCTGTCCGGCACGTCCAGCACGAACCCGTCCACCGCGGCCAGCCGCATCCCCCGCCAGAACGACCCGCCCAGACCGTCCGGGGCCACCGCCCCGCCGATGCGGCGGAACAGCATCTCCAGGGCCTCGGGCCCCAGCCGCTGCCGGGCCCTGGTGAACGAGGCCCGGTTCGGGACCGTCTCGTGCATCCCCTCCAACGCCCCGACCAGGTTCTCCGCGACGTCGTCATACGAGTCCTGCGCGAACAGCGCCAGCGCGAGCGTGAAGTAGACCATGAACCTCGGCGACAACGCGCCCGGCTTCACCCCGCCCCGCCCGCACTCGGCGAGCACCTCGTCCACCAACTCCGGCGTCACCCACTCGGTGAGCACCCCCAGCCGTACATCATCAGACAACCCCACCCACGGATGCATGACCTGCCCAACGACCCGACCACCGACCGGTCACAGCAATGCTTGATCTCCTCAAACAACGGCATTGCCCAGGTACTTCAAAATGGAACAAGGTGGAACACCAGCTTTTCTCCCACATCACCATGAACTGGCGCGGCAGACCCCTCACCAGCCACGAAGTCATCGTGAACAGCATCGCTGCGACCACCACCCGCACCGGGCTGACGGTGCACGCCGAACTCGACACCAACGCCTACGAAACCGGCGTCCGGATCGGTAACCGGCAGATGGACGCCCTGCCCCTGCACCGCCATGACTGGCACGGCGACTGGAACTACACCCTGCGACCCGAGACATACGCCCAGGTCAGTGACGCGCCCGACCCCTTCGACCAGCCGAGTCCCGACCTCGCGTGGCTCTGCCACCCCGCTCTGACCGGAATGCCGGCCCAGGAATGGGACAGCCTGACCGCCCAACTCCTGACCCTCCACGACGCCCAGCGCGAGGGCCAACTCGACAAGCGGCGCGGCCACCGGCCCCGCATCAAGGGCAACGGCACCACCGGCCCCGCCCCATGCTCACCCTCGCCGACCGGCTCCTGGCCACCCTCCTCCACCACCGGCTCGGACTCCCACAAGTCGCCATCGCCCGCCTCTTCAGCGTCACGCCCTTCACCATCAACCGGCGCATCCGCGACATCCGCCAACTCCTCGACGCAGCCGGACGCACCATCCAACCCGCCGACCAGCACCTCGCCACCCTCGACGACCTCCACCACCTCGCCAGCACGGCAGGCGCCACCATCCCCGCAGAGATCAAGACAGCGAGTTAATAATGCGCAGGGCCTAAGTCACCGGTGTTGGAGTTTTCCCTGGACCTCAATGACGGTGCGGGCCTTGCCCAGCTCGGTTTCCAGCCGGGCGACGCGGGCTTGCAGGCGAGTGATCTCTTTGTCCCGCGGGTCGGCCTTCGGCCGCCCCGCCGGCGCGGCGAGCGCCGTCTTCGCATCCCGCTCCCGCTGTTCCCGCCAGTTCGTGATCAGTGACGAGTACAGACCCTCCCGACGCAGCAGAGCAACCTTGCCCTGCCGGTCCAAGGTCTCGTACTCGGCCAGGATCCTCGCCTTGTACTCCGCGGAATACCGGCGCGGGCCGGCCGAACGGGATTCCACCCGCGGATCCGGGACCTCGTGGTCGTTGGTACTGGTGGCCACTGGGGTACTGCTCCTTCTCCGCCCTCGGTCATCGACTCAATGAATCGTACGGTATGCCCGCCTCGCACCACTTTGACAGAGAGGGACAAGCCGACGAACCAGACCCAGGAGACAGAAGCCACAGCAAGCTAAAAACGCCAGCAAACCGACTCAAACAGGTTGACAGGTTCCGGCAGGCTGTCCGGAAAACGGAGGGCCCCTCAGGCCGGCGCACGAGTGCCGGATGGTTCCCGGGAGCGCTGGGTGATGTCGTGTACTTGTTCCGTTGCACGCTATGCCGATCGGGTGACTTGGCGGCAAGACTCTTGCTGGCGTACTCACCTGAGTGGACTACTGGCTCCACCGATCCCGGTAAGTCGCCCGTCCTTCTCCGGGGAGCAACTGCCTGACCTCAATGCCCACTTGAGAGTCAGGAATCGGTGCAGTCCTGACGGTGCAGTCCTGACACTGTGAGGTACACGCTCCGCGTGGAGGGCGTGCCTTCACCAGCCCGGCCGGTTCGTGGCATCGGGGCCGGACCGATTCAATTGTCCCTCGGGGGGCGTCATGCCAACTGTCCGTACCTTGCGACCCATCCTTGGTGCCTGTGTCCTTGCCCTGGGGCTGGCCATGGCGCCGTCCCCGGCGCACGCCCAGACCGCTGTGCTGTGCAGCGAGTCCGCTCTGGTGAACGCGATCACGGCGGCGAACGTGGTCGGCGGGGACACCTTGGTGCTGTTTCCGTTCTGCACCTACCGGATCACCAGCGCTCACGGCACTGGCCCCGCGGGGCCAGTGGGACTGCCGCCGATCATCGCTCCGATCAAAGTAATCGGGCTGGGGAACATTATCGAGCGCGGGCGGGGCGCGCCGCCCTTCCGCGTCCTTCAGGTCGAGGGATCCGCCAATGTTCCGGGAACGAAAGGGAAGTTGGACGCACAAGGGATCACCGTCCGTGGCGGCAGCGCCGTGTCTCCTTACCCGGGAGGCGGCATCTCGAACCTGGGCGGCACGGTCTCCTTGAGTCTCAGTTCCGTCAGCGGCAATACCGCCGTCGCCGGGGGCGGTCTATACAACGACAACGGCGTCATGTCACTGTTCGGCACCCAGGTCACCGGGAACTCGGCGGCGTTTAGGGGCGGCGGCATCTACGTCAACTCCGGCGGAGTGCTGCTGTCGGGCTTCACCACCGCAGTAAGTGGCAACACCCCGGACAATTGTGCCCCCCCGGGAAGCGTCGGCGGCTGCGCCTGATTGCCGGCCGAGGCCTCGCCCCTACTCCACCAGGTAATCCACACCACAGCTTGCGGCGAGCGCAGCCTTTCGGCCGTGGTTCGCCGCTCCTTCACACACTCAGCCAAGGAGACAATGTCATGCCTATCTCTCCCAACCAGGGATCGACCGGCGGCGGTACCACGGTCACGGTCACCGGCACCAATCTCGCTAACGCCAGCTCCGTGCACTTCGGCTCCAAGACAGCCACCATCACCGCTAACACTCCTACCTCGGTAACCGTCACGTCCCCGTCCGGTACCGGGACGGTCCCCGTGACCGTGACCACTCCTGGGGGTACCAGCAACCCGTTGTCGTTCTTCTACATCGGGGCCCCGTTCAAGTCCAGCCTCAGCCCCCTGACCGGCGTCACGGCCGGCGGGGACACCGTTACCATCAACGGTACTGGACTGACCACCGCCAGCGCGGTGCACTTCGGAGCCGCCACCGCGACCCCGACGGTGGTCAACGACGGTCAGCTGACCGTCACCGTACCGGCGGGCACAGGCCCCGGGCCGGTAGGTGTCAGTGTCACCACAGCCGGCGGCACGAACAACGGTCTGACCTTCACCTATGTCGACGCACCCACCATCGGCGCCCTCAGCCCCAACTCCGGTCCGGCGACTGGCGGAACGGTGGTGACCGTCACCGGTACCAACCTCAGCACGACCCAGTCCGTCACCTTCGACGGCGCGGCCGCTGCATTCGCCGTGATCAGTGACACTATCCTCTCTGTCACCACTCCTCCCGGTACGGCCGGGCCTGTCGATGTAGTTGTGACCACCACCGGTGGCAGCGCGACCGCCGCGGGTGGCTTCACCTACGTCGCCGGACCCGGTATCTGATCTACCGTGCGGTCCGCTCACCGTCCGGACGTCGTCCTCAGGCGTCCGGACGGCCTGCCCGGACAGGGCGCGCCCCTGCCCGGGCCCGCCCCATCACTTACGAGCCTTGGCCCGGCATTTCTTCTCCGGTGCCGGGCCGGGCGCATGCCCTCGAAGGAACCATGGCTGTGCATCCCTCTGAAAACCTGCCGTCCGCTTCCGCCCCGCCCGTTGTCACTTCCGTCTCGCCAGCCTCGGGCTCCACGGGGGGCGGTACCAGTGTGACGGTGACCGGCACCGGTTTCACCGGCGCCACCGCCGTACGCTTCGGCGCCACGCAGGGGACTGCGGTCACCGTCATCTCGGATACCCAGGTCACGGTCGTCTCCCCGCCGGGCACCGGAACGGTGCAGGTCACCGTCACGACCTCGGCAGGCACCAGCAACGAGTTCGTCACCTACGGCTACGCCCCCACCTCCGCACCCGTGCTCTCCGCGCTGAGTCCGAGTTCGGGGCCGGCGGCCGGCGGGACGGTGGTGACGCTGTCGGGGTCGGGGTTCACGGGCACGACCGCGGTGCGGTTCGGTGCGGTCCCGGTGTCGTTCACGGTGGTGTCGTCCACGCAGCTCGCGGCGACGGCCCCGGCAGGCTCGGGTACTGCCCAGGTGACGGTGACGACTGCTGGGGGAACAAGCAACGCGGTGGCGTATACGTACACTTCAGCGTCGGTTCCGGTGCTGTCGTCGCTGAATCCGAGTGCGGGCCCGGCGGCCGGAGGGACGTCGGTGACCTTGTCGGGGTCGGGATTCACCGGTGCCACCGCGGTGCAGTTCGGTACTGCTCCGGCGTCGTTCACGGTGGTGTCCGCCACCCAGATCACAGCGACGGCGCCTGCGGGCTCCGGCGCCGTCCAGGTGACGGTGACGACCCCTGGAGGGACGAGCAACGGGGTGGCGTTCACCTACACCTCGGCATCCGTTCCCGTTCTGTCGTCGGTGAGCCCGAACTCGGGCTCCGCGGCCGGCGGGACGACGGTCACCCTCACCGGCACGAGGCTGGCCGCCACCAGCGCGGTACGTTTCGGCGCCACGGCGGCGACCTCCTTCACCGTCGTCTCCGACACCGTCCTCACCGCCGTCGCCCCACCCGGGAACGGCACCGTCCAGGTCACCGTCACCACCCCGGGCGGCACCAGCAACGGAGTCTCCTACACCTACTCCGTGACCCCCACCCTCACCGCCGTCAGCCCGAACCAGGGGCCCACCTCGGGCGGGAACACCGTCAACCTGACCGGCACCAACCTCACCGGAACCACCGAGGTCGACTTCGGTACCACCCAGGCGACGTCCTTCACGGTCCTCTCGCCGACCCAGATCACCGCCGTGGCTCCGGCCGCGGTTGCGGGGGCGGTCGACATCACGGTGACGACTCCGGGCGGGACCGGCACCCTCCAGAATTCCTACTTCTTCGTCCACGCCCCGGTTCTCACCGCCGTCGCACCGCTCTCGGGCCCGCTCGCGGGCGGCAACACCCTCACCCTGCACGGCGCCCACCTCGTCGAGGCCACAGCGGTCCGCTTCGCCAACACCACCGCCACCTCGTTCACCGTGATCTCGGATTCCCAGATCACCGCCGTGGTTCCCCCGGGGGCCGCCGGCGCGGTGGACCTCACCGTCACCACCGCCGGCGGCACCAGCAACCCAGTGACCTACACCTACGTCGCGGCTCCCGTC
>NZ_SDIG01000261.1:0-5750 GCF_004122755.1 Streptomyces sp. TM32 | reverse complement strand
AGCTTGTCATTTATGGTCCGGTGTCGAACGCGGCTCGAACTTGGTCGGCGTTTTCGCAGTTCAGCGGACATGTAGGCGGCCTCCGTCTGATCCTGTGCTCCGTCACAGAGTGGATCAGCGCGAAGGCCGTGGTCATGAGTTTGGTACATCGGGGCGTCCTGCGGGATGCGTTCGCGGAAGTGTCACACTTCCGGTCGGAGCTGTACGCGTGTCTGACCGCGCGAGGCGACGCGTTGTTCGAGTTGGCAGACGCGCTGTTGTGCACCGATGGGCCGGTGCGGACGCTGATCGACCTCGCCCTCGCGCCAGAACATCGCCGCGGGCACGGTGCTCTCTACGGCGGGCTCAACCAGGGACGGATCGATGTCGCCCGGCTGCGTCGCGCGCTGGCTGGGATGCCGTTGCCGAGGGCGGCGGACGGTCGGCTCGTACTGGCTGTGGATGTCTCGCCGTGGCTGCGGCCCGACGCCAACACCTGTGCTGACCGGGCCTTCTGCCACACATACGGCCGGGGCGAGGGCAAGCACCAGATGGTGCCCGGCTGGCCTTACTCGGTCGTGGCCGCGCTGGAGACCGGCCGCACCTCCTGGACGGCGGTGCTGGACGCGGTCCGCCTGGAGCCCGGCGCCGACGTCGCCGCGGTGACCACGCACCAGATCCGTGAGGTTGTCGAGCGACTGGCCGCCGCCGGCCAGTGGCAAGAGGGCGACCCGGAGGTTCTGGTCGTGTTGGACGCCGGGTATGACGCCCCGCGCATCGCTCACCTGCTGTCCGGGCTGCCTGTCGAGATCCTCGGCCGGCTCCGTTCGGATCGCGTGATGCGTCGGCCGACGCCGCCACGGGTCCACGACCCCAAGGGAGGCCGACCGCCCAAGCACGGCAGCGAGTTCGTCTTCGGTGACCCCGGCACATGGGGCACCGAACAGGCCGTGACGACCACGGACACCCGGCTCTATGGCAAGGCGATCGCGCAGGCGTGGGACCGGCTCCACCCGCGGCTGACCCGCCGGGCGGCCTGGCTCGACCACGACGGGCCCCTGCCCATCATCGAGGGCACCGTCGTCCGCCTGGTCGTGGAGAAGCTGCCCAGCGGCGGGGTCAACAAGCCGGTCTGGCTGTGGTGGTCGAAAACCGGCGCTACAGCTGACGACGTTGATCGCTGCTGGCAGTCGTTCCTCCGCCGCTTCGACATCGAGCACACGTTTCGCCTGTTCAAGCAGACCCTCGGGTGGACCAAGCCCCGGCTTCGCAGCTCGGAAGCGGCCGACCGGTGGACCTGGCTGGTGATCGCCGCCCACACCCAGCTCCGGCTCGCCCGCCCACTGGCCACCGACCTCCGGCGCCCCTGGGAGAAACCGGCCGAGCCGAACAAACTGACACCTGCCCGCGTCCGGAGAGGGTTCAGAAACCTGTGCACGAAGGCCGGCTCTCCGGCCGGTGCACCGAAACCGTCACGTCCCGGCCCCGGTCGGCCACCAGGCTCGAAAAACCGTCGCCCCCCCACCCGTCATGACGTGGGCAGAGTCCTTGCAACCGGCGAGAAGTTCAGCCGTCCGGCCCACCACAAGGTCGGCACGAAACCGCGTCGAACTGGATAAATCACAAGCTTAGCTTGTTATTTAGCCTCTGCCTCGAACAGGGCGTCGTACGACGTCACTCACCTGGGGATTCGCCGGACAGGCGGACGGCCCTCGCATGATCCTGCGTTCCGCCACGGAATCAGTTTCATACGAAGGCCGCAGAGGTGAGTGTGCTGGATCAGGATGCCCGGCAGGGCGCGTTCGACTTCACGTCACACTTCCGGGAGGACCTGTATGCGTGCCTGACCCGGCGCGGTGACACCCTGTTCGAGCTCGTGGACGCGCTGCTGTGCGAGAACGGGCCGGTGACCTCGCCGGTCGACCTGACGCTGCTGGCCGAGCACCGCCGCGGTCACGGCGCCCTGTATGACGCGTTGAACTGCGGCCGTATCGATGCGGCCGGGTTGCGCCGGGCTCTGGCGGTGCTGCCGCAGCCCAAGGCGGCCGACAACCGGCTGATCCTCGCGGTCGACGTGACCAACTGGCTGCGTCCGGATGCTCCATGCAGCCCGGAGCGCCTGTTCTGTCACGTCTACGACGCTCGGGTCGCTCCAGTGACCAGTTCATTCCCGGCTGGCCGTACTCGTTCGTGGCCGCGCTGGAGACCGGCCGCACCTCGTGGTGCCAACTGCTGGACGCGGTCCGCCTCGGTGCTTGACGTTGAGGATCAGGTCGGTGACGTCCTCCTTGACGCCCGGCACAGCGGTGAACTCGTGCAAGACGCCGTTGATTCGGACGCTGGTGACAGCAGCGCCGGGGATCGAAGACAGGAGCGTGCGGCGCAGGGAGTTACCCAGGGTGTAGCCGAAGCCCGGCTCCAGCGGCTCGATCACGAACCGCGAGCGAAACCCGTCAACAATCCCTTCGGTCAACGAAGGACGCTGAGCCATCAGCATAGAGGTGCTGCCTCCGTTCGGCCGCCTGCCATGTGACGCCCGTAGACACAGCAAGGAGGATAGAGGCGCGAGAACGTCACAACAGGCCGCCGCACCGCCCCACTCTCCGGGGGAATGTCAGGTAGCGAGGGTCATGGGGCTTGTTCAGTCCAGATGCACTTGCCTTGAGTGGTGTAACGGGTTCCCCAGCGACTGGAGAGCGCGGCGACCAGTTGGAGGCCGCGTCCTCCTTCGTCGGTTTCGGTGGCGTGGCGTATGCGGGGGGTGGTGAGGCTAGCGTCGAAGACTTCGCAGATCAACGTCTTGCTGTGGAGCAGGCGGAGGGTGATGGGGCCTTTGGCATGGCGGATGGCGTTGCCGACCAGTTCGCTGATGAGGAGTTCGGTGGTGGCGGTGAGGTCGTCGAGGTTCCAGTGGGCGAGTTGTTCGCGTACGTGTTCGCGGGCCTGTCCGGCAGCTTGGGGGTCTTCGCACAGGGACCAGGAGGCGATGTTGTCGGAGGGGAGTTGGTGAGTACGGGCAATGAGGAGGGCGGTGTCATCGCTGGTCGGTTGCCCGGCAGGTAGAAGTTCGGTGGTGAGCAGATCGCACAGGTGTTGCAGTGTCTCGGTCTCGTCGTGGTGGACGGCGTGGGTGAGGGTGCGGGCGAGTTGGTCCATGCCTTGGTCGATGTCGCGGGTTGCGGATTCGATGAGGCCGTCGGTGTACAGCACCAGGAGGCTTCCCTCGGGTAGCGCGAGGTCGAAGGTGTCGAACGGTGGTTCGGCGGCGCCGAGTGGTGGGTTGCAGTCCCAGTCGGGAAAGGTCACGGTGCCTTCAGGGTCCACGATGGCGGGTGGGGGGTGGCCGGCGCTCGCGGCGCTGCATGTGCCGTTGGTGGGGTCGTAGATGGCGTAGAGGCAGGTGGCGTAGGACTCGTCGCCGAGGCCACTGACGATGCTGTTGAGGTGGTCGAGGACTTCGTCGGGTGGCAGTTCGAGGCTGGAGAGGGTGTGAAGGGCGGTGCGCAGGCGCCCCATGGTGGCGGCCTCGGACAGGCCATGGCCCATGACATCTCCGATGACCAGGCCCACGCGGTCGGCGGACAGCGCGATGACGTCGTACCAGTCGCCGCCGACATCAACGCCCTGGCCGGTGGGCAGGTAGCGTGCGGCGGTGGTGACAGCGGGCAGTGAGGGGAGTATGCGGGGCAGCAGGCCGCGTTGCAGTTGCCTTGCGCGGGTGTGCTCGGCGTCGTAGAGACGGGCCCGTGCCAGGGCCTGGGCGACCAGGCTACTGATGGCGGTGAGCAGGATGCGTTCCTCGCCTGCGAGATGCCTGGGCTCATCGAAGGCGATGACGCAGGCGCCGATGGGCTGGCCGGAGGCGACCAATGGGAGGAAGGCCCACGCGTTCTTCCCGCTCAGCGTCGCAAGATCGGCGGTTTTCGGGTAGAGCGTGCGGAATTCTGCCGCCGAGTCGATGAACTTCGGGACCACGGTGCTCAGCGCATCGTTGACCGCAGTGCCCGCATCAAGCGGGATGGTGCGGATGCGGTCGATGAATTCCCGGGAGTACCCGACGGCTCCCACGGCGTGCAGTTGGTCGGCTTCCAGCACGTGGATGACCAGGCCCGTGGCACCGAAGGCAGGCAGGATGCGGTCCGCGACCGCCTCGACCACATCGTGTGTGCTGATCGCCTTGGCCAGCGCGGCAGCCAATTCCGCGATGCGAGCGGCCCGCTCGGCGGCTGCCTGCTCGGCGGCGTCGCGCAAGCGCTTGTCGGTGACATCAGTGCAGTAGACCGTCAGCCCGTTCAGCGCTGGTACGAGCCGCAGGTGGTACCAGCGGTCGCTCTGAGGCCACCGCAGCTCGAATTCGGATGGTGAGCCCCTCGCCGCTGCCTGGCGCATTCGCGCCCGAAGATCGGGTGCTCCTTGTACAGCGGGTATGTCCCAAAGGAGTTGGCTGACGACGTCCTGTGACGGGCCGAAGAGCTGTTCGCCCGCGACATTGAGGAAAGTGACTCTCCAGTCTCTGCCGATCGCGAGGAAGGCGTCGCTCATGTGCCGCAGCGCGCGGCTGACCGCCTCGTGGGAGGTGTGCGTGTCGGTGGTGTCCCACAGGGCGCCACGTATTCGGGTCGGCGCGCCACTGTCTTCGACGACGACCCGGCCACGGGACTGTACCCAGCGGATGGTTCCGTCCGGGCGGCGTATGCGGTACTCGTGCGCGATCACGTCACGGGTACGGATGGCTTGGTCGTCCTCGGCGATCACCCAGGGCAGATCGTCGGGATGAACGAGGGCTACCCACGTCTCGACGCGTCTGTCGTGCGTCTCGCTGAGGCCGAGGATGGCGAGCGCCGGCTCGTTCCAGTTCACCGCGCCGGTGCGAAGGTCCCAGTCCCAGGTGCCGACCTGCACCGCGTCGAACGTCTCCTGCCAGGCAACAGGCACGTCGTCCGTAACAGGCCTGGTCTGGTGCAACCGTCCGGCGGCCCACCGGGCGACCTCCCCGAGGAACGCCAGCTGCGACGCGTCCGGCCCTCCCGGCTCGTCGGCCAGGACCGTCAGTGAACCGAGCGCACCGTCCGGGGCATGCAGAGGAACAGCCGCCATCCACGCATCTGCCGAGAACATCCCCGCAGCACGCTCTCCAGTGACCGGGCAGCCGTCCACAGCAGGTACGGGCCCCCACACGGGCAGACCGTCACGGACAGCTGCGGCCGGGGCTACGCCGGCACCCCCAGGGACAATCTCCCATCGCTCGGTGAAGGCGCGAGGAAGCCCGCTGCTCACAGCCAGGGCCAGCGCAGGAGTCGCTCGCAAACCGCTCACATGCGCCATACCTCCCAGGCCCCCGATCCCGGCCACCGCATGCTGCAGGGCGGACAACAACACATCGGTATCCGCCAAGCCCTCTTCCAGGGCCCCAAGCATCCGCAGGCGAGTGGCACCCGCCCGCCAATCCGGCGCATGCTCTGGCTCCGCACCCATCCTCTCGCTCCGCCCTCTGGTACTGGGGAATTCCCCGGTTGGGCCCGCGCGGCCGACCGACCCCACCCACAGACAGCCTAAAGGGGCCAATAGCCGCATTACTTACTTTTGCCGTTAACTTACACACTTCAACAATTACTTGGTGCAATTGTTTCTGGTCGCTCGACTCGAAACGGGGCCCCCAAGGCCGGAAGGCCTTCACCCCGCCGTAGCGTCCCCGTTACCTTTTAGATGGCCCCGATGATCTTGGGGCTCCCGGCCTTCTGGCCCGGCATGACTATGTCCCCCTGTCGACC
>NZ_SDIG01000260.1:0-6021 GCF_004122755.1 Streptomyces sp. TM32 | reverse complement strand
CCGAACTCCTCATCGGATTCCTGGCCGGGACCGGCCTCGAACTCAGCCCACCCGCAGCAAGCCCGTAGTCAAAGGTCGGTAGATGCTTCCATAACTGTCGTCTGACGCTTGCAATGTAGCCCTGTCGCAGTCTTCGACGTCGCGACCTCTGTGCGTTGATCCTTACTGGCTTACCGAGTCGCCTTTCTCTGCTTCAGCCTGCCTTCGCCTTCGCCACCCTGACTCGCTTTCAACAGCAGTCCGCACTCACGTTCAGAACCTGCGACCTAGACGCTTGCCTCAGCGCGTACCTACGTTTTCTCACGTCTCGGTTCAATACTACGGGCGCCACTCTTCACCCTCCTACCTGCTCTTGTAGGTATGCGTGTAGCTACCTTTGTAGTCATGCCGGTAGGCCCGCGCGCATGCCCCTCAGTAGTTCTGTATTCATCTAGATAGCTACGTAAGGAGGTCTGTAGGTAGACACGTACGCACCTCCGCGCACTTCTACATCCGCACACCTCCTTGCCGTTCGCTCTCGGTGTGCCCACTTTGCTGCCTGCTCCACTTTCCACCTCTAGGCTTACTCACGTACTTACCTCCTCCTGTTTTTAGCGAACTACGTTCCTCTTCCCATTGCTATTGACAGGCGCGCCTCGCCACTTCGCTACACACTTCGATGCTCAATGATCCGCACTGACATCTATGCGCATGCCATACTCATCCCTTCAGTTCGCACTCCACTTCCTATACGTCTCCCTACGTGCGCATTTATATACCTCATGACAGTTTGAGCCATCCTCTGTCAGGTAGTCCCTCCTTATTGCCTAATAGCTACCCGGCCCAACTACGCTTCCGCCGTGTGCAGCTTTCTGAGACGCGTCGACGCACTTAGCTACGCTCGGACCTTAGGTGCTACATCTATTGGGCTGTTACGTCGCCCGTGCTGCGCACCCATCGAAACTCTGGGTCGACACGCAGAAACTCCACCTCATAAGCAACGCCAGGCTTCCGCTTGCTGCTATCGTCCCGGGTGCCGCGTCGTAGCACGTCAGCTCCACCTCAAGATCGCTATGCGCGCAGAAGATGTCCGATATCTCCAGCAAAGCTGCCGCTCTATGCACTCACATGGCCCGACTACGCACCTCATAGCTCTCAGGGCTGCGACGCGACGCGACACGGTCATTCCCGCTTCGCACCACTTCTTCCTCATTGGTCAGACCCGGAGGCTTGCCGATGACTGACACTGCACTCGTCAGCGCGATCGAAGTAGCTGCGGAAGCTACGTCTCCCGTGCCGATCGTCATTGCTATCGCGACCCAGAAGGGCGGTGTCGGGAAAACCACAACGACCGTCAACCTCGGCGCACGGCTTGCCATGGCGGGTTACGACGTTCTGGTAGTGGATCTTGAGCCGCAGGCTCAAGCTGGCACAGCCCTGGGCGTTACTCTCGCCGGATCGGACGACGAAGAACAGAACGAAGCGGAACTTCAGCGCTCGCTCGGCTTCATCCTGCAGATGGCACTGCAGAAGTTCCCGCGGCCCCGCCTCCAGGACGCCATGTTCGACCGAACCGGGGATGTCTTGGACGGCTTCGAGGGACACGGGCGTCTCTGCGTCCTGGCGTCAGAAGAAGCGTCGATGTCCGCCGCACAGAACGCGTTCGTCACCAAGCCGTACAAGAAGACCGCCATGCTCCGTGATCTCCTGATGACGGAGGCACGCGGCTTCCACTTTGTCCTCATTGATACTCCGCCAGCGGTGTCGCACTTGAACGCCGTTGCCCTCGCGGCAGCCGACTACGTGGTCACGATCTGCATCCCGGAGTATCAGTCCATCAAGGGGGCGCTCGTCCTCAGCGCCGCCACACACGCGGTAGAGACAAACACCGACGGCCTGTGCAAGCCGAAGCTGCTGGGCGCCCTGCTCAACCGGTCCAACCCTCAGTCCGCTTGGACAAATCAGGACGTCGACATCCGAAACGGCATGGTTGGCGACGGTATCGACGCCAAGCCCGGACGCGGACTCTTCCCATTCGTCACGGATGTGCGCAAGGACGTCCGGATCTCCGAGTCGTACATCTACGGCCAGCCTGCAGTGGTTCGGTTCCCAAACCAATCCTGCGGCAAGCAGTACACGAGTGTCGTCGAGGAGATCCTGGATCGGATCGAGCTGCCTCGCGAGAAGTGGACCATCGCTGATCCGGTGCTCGTGGAGGAGGAGGAGAATGGCTGAGGAACCCTCGGCGGCGGGTGAGGATGAAAGCAAGAAGCCGCCGAAGAAAAAGTCTGCGAAGAAGGTTGCGGGCCTACGACCCAGGTCGGGTTCCGCCCTGCTCAACAACCCCGCCCTCTCCGGGGCAACTACGGTCGTCGCTCGTTCCGTGATGGGTCAAGGCGTCACCTCCGGGAGCACGGCGCCGGCATCGGTCTCTCCTCACCACGAAGAGCCACGTTCTAGTGAGGAAGCCGCGGGGGAGTGGCCTGATCTCCCGAACTCTTCGCCTACCGTCCCCGCTCCCAGTGCTCCAGCCGATTCCACTGCACACCCCCAGGCGCCTGCCAAAGCCTCACAACAAGGTGCTCGGCAACCAGAGGCCGCAGCCGCCACCACGCATCCCTCTGGGGGTGCCAAGCCCGAGAGCCATTTCGGTTCGCAGGTCGACAACAAAACGACCGCCAGCGATTCGGTAGATGCAACACCTGCCTCTCCGCAATCACCCGAACCAGAGACACAGTCGGCAACGCCACCCCGAGCGCAAGAGGCTGGGCGGTCGGAAGCCTCCCCCACCGCTGAGCACCCGTCCGGTGACGCTCCGTCCGAAACGCACTCTGCTGTGCCGGCCGACAGCGATTCGGTCGAGCCCGAGCCAGAGACACAGTCGGCAACGCCACCCCGTGCGCAAGCTGCAGGTCCGAGCAGACGGCGGAAGAAGGAGAAGACTGATCAGCCCGAAGAGGTTGGGCCTGCGCATGCCGCATTGCTCAAGTCTTGGCGTGACAGCCGGATGGACCTCAAGCTGCGCAAGCAGCGCTGGAAGACTCAGCCTTTTCGTTTCGCCGCCGATCTCGTCGATACGTTGAGCGCACGGGTTGCTGAAGACTGCGCAAATTCTGGTAAGTCCCTCACGGCCGCGCAGTACGTCGACGCCGCGATGGCTCTCTGCCTGCCCAGGTCTATAGAGGAGCAGTTGGATCTGGCAGAAGAGTTTCTGTTGTCGCGTGACTCAGAGACCGGCACTGGAAAGCAGGGGAGTCATCGCGTGAGCCCTGAGGTGTACGAGATTGCCTCGCAGCTCCCAAACGAGCTGCGCCGCGCAGGGCATGCGCGGACTGCGGTCCACGTCTACTCTGGAGCACTCGACCGCTTCCTTAAGGCTCTCGAGCAAGATGGGCCTCTCGCTGCGAAACAACAGAGCAAGCCTTAGGCCCACTAGCCAAGCTGACGAAGCGCCAACCACCTCGGTGGTTGGCGCTTCTGTGTATTTCAAAAGGTCGCGTCCTCGGAGCGGTGTAAAGCTCGACGAGGGGTTCCGTGACGGTTGATGTTACGCGGCCTCGGCGGGTGGTTCGTGGTCCTGGGGTGCGGGTTGGATCACGTCGGCTGATACGGGGTTGAGCAGGTCCCTTCGCATGCCTTCGAGTTGGCGCAGTGCGGCGGGTGTCGTGGTGAAGCCGCGCCAGCCGGTGGCGGCCCGGTCCAGGACCGCGAAGGCGAGGCTGACGCAGGAGGCCTCGCCGGGGAACCGGCCGATGACCTTGACTCGGCGGCGGGTCTCGCCGAAGGTCCGCTCGATGAAGTTGCTGTGCCGGATCCGCTTGTGGTGTTCGACGGGGAACCGCAGGTAGGACGTGAGTGAGCTGCGGTCTGTGAGGAGCGACTTGACGGCTGCGGGGTAGGTCTTCTCCCCCTTCGCGGCGAAGGCGTCGATGCGGCGCTGAACGGTCTCGACGAGCCGCTGGCCGGGCGGGAGGCCGAGCTCGGTGGTGTCGAAGATCTCCCAGAACTCCTTTTTGAACTCCGCCAGATCGTGGCGGCTGACCTTCGAAGTGACATTGCGGCATTTGTGGATCAGGCACCGCTGCCGCAGGCTGCAGCCCAGGACGAGTTCGCAGGCGGAGATCAGCCCGGCACCACCGTCGGATATCACCAGCAGCGGAGGGTGAGGCCGCGCTTGAGGAGGCCGTTGAGGAAGCCGGCCCAGGCGTCGTGGGACTCCGATCCTGCGGCCTCGAGCCCGATGAAGAAGGGCCTGCCGTCGGTGTCGATGCCCCATGCGGCCAGCACGGGCTCGGCGGGGGCGTTCGGGTGCATGCGGAAGTGCGAGGCGTCGATGAACAGATAGTCCAAGGTCACGCCGGACAGGTCACGCATCCGCCAGGCGTCGTACTCGCTGCGGATGGACTGGCAGATGGTGGAGACCGTGGACTTCGACAGTGCCGCGTCCGAGCCGAGCGCCTCGGCCAAGGTGTTCGTGTGTCCAGAAGGTGATTGTGAGGTTCTGATGTAGAAGGCGTGAACAAACAGTCGCCATGCTGTTGTGGAGATGAAGGTAGGTCCTTCGGTATCGGCATACAGGTGCAGGTGCCAAACCACCATGAGCTGCTGCGGTGAATGAGCCGTGGTGGTGAGCGTCATGGAAAAGCCGTACTGAATGCGGCAGGTGGGGACTGAGAAGGCGAACGCAAGTGAACCGCTGATGACGTGTCGTAAAGCTTAGACGACATCAAAACCAGGGCCTTAATGCTGTCCTGGGATGAGCCAGACGGGAACCTGTCCACTGGTCTGGCGGTGTCCGGCATGAAGGTGGCGCGAGCTCAGTCCGGGCTTCACAACGGAACTGGAGAACTCCTTGACGTGATACTGCGATACACGGTTGACGTGGCTCGCGAGAGGGAGCGGCGCAAGTGTGCGAAGAGCCATGAGGGCCGGAGTACCGGTGGCGCGTCGGGAGGGCGGAACGTCCCGTAGTAGTGATGAAACCTCCGTAATAGAGGTGGAGCGAAGGGGGAGTGTTGTTGGGTGTCGATCGGCGATCAACCAGAGATGGGAGGAGTCGGATGGTCGAGACAAGATCAGTGGGCAAGCCGTTTGATATTCCGAAGCGGCTGGTCTGGAACGCATACCTGAAGGTCAAGGCCAACAGGGGAGCGGCTGGGGTGGATGGGCAGTCGTTGGCGGAGTTTGAGCAGGATGAGAAGAACAACCTGTACAAGCTCTGGAATCGACTGTCCTCGGGAAGTTACTTCCCCCCACCCGTGAGAGCGGTTGATATTCCGAAAGCCGGCGGTGGGACTCGGAGCCTTGGGGTTCCGACCGTGGCCGACAGGATCGCCCAGACGGCAGTGGCCATGACGTTGGAGCCTGATGCGGAGTTGGTCTTCCATCAGGACTCATATGGCTATCGCCCGGGGCGGTCCGCGCTGGAGGCGGTGGAGACGTGCAAGCAGCGTTGCTGGAGGCACCCTTGGGTGATCGACCTTGACATCCAGGGCTTCTTCGACAACGTTCCGCACGGCCCCATCATCGCGGCACTGGAAAGGCATACCAATCTCTCGTGGGTTCTGTTGTATGTGAAGCGATGGCTTGTCGCCCCCGTGCAGCAGCCCGACGGAACGCTTGCCGGGCGAGAGAAGGGAACTCCTCAAGGCAATGCCACGTAGATAAGCGTTTTCAGATTCTTTTTCCACATGTGCACAGCGACACGCCCGCGTTGGTTGTGGATGGTCAACCCGTATGGACGCTGCTGTTTGCGTCGGAGATGAAGTTCGTTATCTTCCTTTCCTATGGGTGGGGTTCGGGATAGCTCGGCGGTTTCCGGTATGCGGTTGACGGACCGGGTGGGTATCGGGGTTCTGACGCGTCTGGTCGACCGGGATCTGGTCGATGAGGTATTAGCTGGGACAGGTCGGCCTGAGAGGTGGTCCCGTCTGCTGCCGGCCCGCGTTGTTGTCTACTACGTCATGGCACTGTGCCTGTTCTTCGGCGAGTCGTACGAGGAAGTCATCCGTCTGCTCGTCAATGGCCTGCGGTTCCTGGGAA
>NZ_SDIG01000259.1:0-6162 GCF_004122755.1 Streptomyces sp. TM32 | reverse complement strand
GGTATTCACGGTCGAATGCCTGGGATTCTGCTACCCGAGGGGGCTCCTCGGGCGTGGCCGCGGGCCCCAGGAACGGAACGCCCTTACGGCGTTCGTCGGGCGCGGGGCGGCGTCCGTCGGGGTCCGGGCGGCCTCCGTAGGCGGGCGCGGTGCGGGCCTCATGGACCGGACGGTACGAGCGGGGGCAGCGTCGCCTCGGCCGCCGCCAGGATTTCCGTGACCCGGAGGCCGAAGTGGAGGTCGCAGGCGTTGGGCAGACCCGTTCCGGCGGCGGCGAGCAGGGCATCGACGGCGCGGTGGTAGGCCGTTTCGGGACCGTGCAGGCGGCGGGGCAGGCAGGTGGTGCCCGCGGTGCCGCGGAGGGTGATCTCGACCCCGGCCGCCGCGGCGGGGGCGGTCAGGGCGACCGTCGCGGTGCTGGCCGCGCCGCTGCTGTGCCGCATCGCCAGCAGCACCGCATCGGCCGGGCCCCGGGTCGCGGTGACCGCTTCCACGTCGCCGAGGACCGCGAGGAGCACGGACAGCGCATGCGGGCCGACGTCCCACAGGCCGCCCTTCTCCCGGCGCCAGGGCGAGTGCGCGTACGGACTGGCGCTGTCCTCGGCGAAGACCGAGCCGAGCCAGTCGGCGTGCGCGGTGAACCAGCCGCCCACCGCGGCCTGCGCGGCGATCCACTCCCCCTCCTGCTCCCCGAAGCGCGCGGTGAAGAAGACCACCGAGGCGATCTGCGCCCGCTCGGCGGCCGCGGCCAGCGCGCGGGCCTCGGGTACGGAGGTGGCGACCGGTTTGTCCAGGAGCAGATGGCAGCCGGCCCCGGCCGCGCGGACGGCCAACGGGGCCTGCACGGAGGGCGGCAGGGCGACGGCGACGGCGTCACAGGCCGCGAACAGCTCGTCGGGGGTGTCGTACGGGCGGGAGCCGTGGACCTGGGCCAGCGCGGCGGCGGCCTCCGGTCTGCGGCCCCAGATGCCGGTGAGCTCGACGCCGGGGTGCCCGGCGAGGGCGGGGGCGTGGACGCTCCGCGCCCAGGGCCCGGTACCGAGGAGTCCGATGCGCAGGGTCGCCATACGGGCCAGTGTCTCGCGGGGCGCGGGCCGGGGGCCGGTTGCGCCGCGCCCGCGACCCGTGCGCCGGGGGCCGGTTGCGCCGCACCCGCGGCCACGCCCGAGGAGCCCCCTCGGGTAGCAGAATCCCAGGCATTCGACCGTGAATACCTTCGGAACAGCGGGATGTCCGGCTCAGTAACCTGCGGTTCACAATTGGGCAACGGACGGGAAATGGCGCGTTGCGAGAGTGCGGCAATACACCCGCACAGGTACCCGCACCCGCACCTACCCGCAGTAAGAGGAACCCCCGTGAGCATCAAGGCCGAATACATCTGGATCGACGGCACCCAGCCGACCGCCAAGCTCCGCTCCAAGACCAAGATCGTCGCGGACGGCGGCAGCCTGCCCCGCTGGGGCTTCGACGGATCCAGCACCAACCAGGCCGAAGGCCACTCCTCGGACCTCGTACTGGAGCCGGTGTTCAGCTGCCCGGACCCGATCCGCGGCGGCGACCACCTGCTGGTGCTCTGCGAGGTCCTCCACACCGACCTGACCCCGCACCCCTCCAACCAGCGGGCGCTGCTGCGCCCGGTGGCGGAGAAGTTCGCCGGCCAGGAGCCGATCTTCGGCATCGAGCAGGAGTACACCTTCCTCAAGGGCGAGCGGCCGCTCGGCTTCCCCGAGGGCGGCGGCTTCCCGGCCCCGCAGGCCGACTACTACTGCGGCGTGGGCGCCGACGCGATCTTCGGCCGGGAGATCGTCGAGAAGCACCTCGACCTGTGCCTCGCGGCCGGCCTCGGCCTGTCCGGGATCAACGCCGAGGTCATGCCCGGCCAGTGGGAGTTCCAGGTGGGCGCGCTGCCGCCGCTGGAGGTCTCGGACCACATGTGGGTGGCGCGCTGGCTGCTGCACCGGGTCGCCGAGGAGTACGGCGTCACCGCGTCGCTGGACGCCAAGCCGGCCAAGGGCGACTGGAACGGCGCCGGTGCGCACACCAACTTCTCCACCCGCGCGATGCGGGAGGGCTACGACGCGATCATCACCGCCTGTGAGGCGCTGGGTGAGGGCGACAAGCCGCTGGAGCACGTCCGCCAGTACGGCACCGGCATCGAGGACCGGCTGACCGGCGCGCACGAGACCGCTCCCTGGGACGCGTACTCCTACGGCGCCTCGGACCGCGGCGCCTCGGTGCGGATCCCCTGGCAGGTGGAGGTCGAGAAGAAGGGGTACATCGAGGACCGGCGGCCGAACGCCAATGTCGACCCGTATGTGGTCACCCGTCTGATGGTGGACACCTGCTGCACCGAACTGGCGCGGCGCGAGCAGATCTGACGTCGTCGTCGCGGCGGCGGCGTGGGAGCGGGGCCGGGCCGAAGGGGCCCGGCCCCGTTCTCACCTGCCGGGCGGGCCGGACTGCGAGTTCGGCCGGGCCGGTAGTCACCGGCGGTCGGTCCAGTCGTCACCGGCGGCCGGGCAGTTTGCCACCGGCGGACCGGGGGGCGATTGCCAGGTACGGCCGGGGTCGGTTGTCAGTGGCGGGTGGCACGCTGGGGGCATGCTTGCGATCAACGTCAGGACCGAGACCGGGGCGGAGCGCGCCCATCCGGCCGAAGCGGAACTCGCCGGACTGCTGCGGCGGATCGGCGCCGCCGACGACCATTTCGTGGTCGTCGAGCGCGTCCCCGACCAGCAGCAGGTCTTCGTGCAGACCTGGCGGGAGGGCACGGGGCCGTTCGCGGTGGAGTACCGCGACGGCGCCCCCGAGCGACACTTCAGCGCGGAGTGCGACGATGCCGAGCAGGTCGTGGCGGTCTTCCTGGACTGGGCGCGCGGCGGGGACTCCTGGCGCACGGCGCTCGACTGGCGGCCGGCGGACCTCTTCGCCACGCCCGGCCTGGATCCGCGGACCCGCGCGGCCGCCGAGGAGCAGGCCCGCAAGGACATGCGCTCGGGTTTCCGCAAGGCCCATGAGGTCGCGCAGAGCGTGTGTGACGTCCTCGATCCGGAGGACTCCCCGGTCACCCTCGACGAGGCACGGCGGATCGTGGCGGGCCTGTGGGAGGAGCAGCTCGCCGAGCAGGAGCGATGGCCCGAGGTGACCGGTGCCGACCGGGTCACCCGGGCCTTCGCCTCCCTGGATGTCCAGGGGCTGACCGCCCGGATGCACTTCACCTGTTGCAGCAACTGCGCGCTCGGCGAGATAGCGGCCGAACGCGCCGAGGGCGACCGGGGGTTCGTCTTCTTCCACTACCAGGACACCGAGGCCGCCGCGGACGGGTATGGGCTCTCGGTCCGCTACGGCGCGTACGCGGACACCGGGGAGGCCGCCGACGAGGCGCGCGCCGAGGTCGGGCGGACGGTGGCGGCGGCGCTCACGGCTGCGGGACTGCCGGTGGAGTGGGACGGCGACCCGGACCGCGTCATCGAGGTCACCCCGCTGGACTGGCGCAAGCGGCTGCCGACGGGAACCTGAGATGCCGAAGACCGCCTCCGGGTTCCTGCGCCGGGGCGTCCTGCCGGATGCCGACTCGCGTATCCGGCCGGCCGCCGCCGTGCCCTGGCTCACGCCGCTCTACGTCGGCGCCGTCCAGCTCGGTGCGTATGCCGTCGCGCGGCTGCCCGCCCGGCGGCGCACGGAGCTGCTGCGCGCCCACTCCACCAATGTCGTCAATCTGCGGGCCGGCCGGTGGCGGACGCTGGCCACCAGCGCCGCCTTCGTCGAGCAGCCGATGCCGCTGCCGTACGCCGCCGCGCTGCTCGCCGTCCTCGGTACGGCCGAGGCGCGCTGGGGCACCCGGCGCGCGGCAGGCGTGTTCGCGGCCGGCCACACCGGCGCCTCTCTGTTGGTGTACGCGGGCCTGCGCGGCCGGGTGCGCACGGATCCGCCGGACGCGACCGCACGGGCCGTCGACGTCGGGACGAGCTATGGCTTCCACGCCACGCTCGGCGCCCTGGCCGCGGCCGTCCCGCACCGCCGCACGCGGACCGCCGCGACGGCCGGACTGCTGGCGCTGGGCACCTGGCCCGTGCTGCGCCGGACACGGACCTTCACCGATGCCGGGCATCTGACGGCGACGGCGCTCGGGGTGATGTGTGGGGCGGGGATACGGCGGCCATAAACCGGTGTTGGGGCCACGGTGAGTCAGGTCACACCGCCACCCGGCGGGATGAGTCAACGCGAAGGAGCCCTCCATCCCCTGCCGGGGGATGGAGGGCGCTTTCCCGCCTGGCCCTTTGGGTCCTTTGGGTTCCTTTGGGCCAGCCGTGCGGCCTTGTTAGGACTTCACCCGCTTGATCCAGGTGACCGGCTGGCCGCTGTCGGGCGACTGCACAAATGCCTTCGCGGGGATGGCCACCAATCGCTGACCGCTTTCGGTGGGGCCGCGGAGGACGATGTACCCGGTGTAGACCGCGCCGTTGGCCCGGGCCTCCGCGGAGACCTGCTTCGTTCCCTGCGGCGCGAGCTCCAAGTTGATCTCGTCTGTGCTCGTCACTCTCCGGGTGAAGGTGGAGGCGTAGTTGTAGGCGAAGCTGATCTCGCCCGCGACCTCGCTCTTGCCGTCACCGACCTTGGGCGTGATCTTTCCGCCCGCTGTCCAGCCTTCCGTCGTGCTCTTCTCGTCCGTAACGGCCGCCGAGATCTTGACGGTGGTCTTGTCGACCCCCGCCGAAGCGCCACGCTCCGCCCTCACCGGCCACTGGTCGGTGGCAGGGTTGGCGATCTTCCCGACGAACACACAGGGCGCTGTCTGCCCGAAGCTCGCACTCGCCCCATCCTTGTTGACCATATTGCAGTACTGCTCTGCGGTCTGGCCGCCGTCGAGGGCGTTGTCCTTCGTGTTCTGGCGGACGTCGTTGCCTTTTGGTGTACCTGCGTCGGGCCAGCCGTTGACCAGCTTTCTGGCACTCTCCCGCAGTGGCTCGGTGTTCTTGTCGTTGTCGGCATACTTCTGCGCCGCGACTACCGCATCCTTGATCGCCTGCTCGGGATCGTAGGTCTTCTTGACGTCGGCCAGGGTGAGGTTCTGTTCCACCTGGGGGTATCCCATCACGGATCCATCCACGGATCCATCCTCCGCTGCAGGTGCCCAACGCTGCATCGCCGCGCGGATATCCGCTTCGTTTTCATAGTATTTCAGGTCGACCTGCGGCTGCTGGCCGCCGTCGGCCATGGCCGGTGACGCGGTACCCACCAACGGCGTGGCAATCAGCGTTGCGGCGACCAGTATCTTGACTCCTCTGGCCCTTCGGCCGGCCGCCCGGCGCAGGGCGGAGGCTGCGTTCGTCATGAGGGTTCTCTCTTTTCTCCGGCAGATGCTGGGATGACTGCCAAGGGGAGCGCAACACGTCATATGGCATCTGATTGAGCTCGGTGTGGCAGACGTACAAGAGTGCGTCCATGCCTGCCAGGCCTGTGTGGGCTGGACTTGCGCCAGTGAAGCCCGGAAAGGGTGAGTTGTCGACGTTCCAGAGGTAAGTATTCGGTCGGGCGCGCGTAATTCGGTGGGTGACCACAGGTTGCACGTGCCGCACCACGAAAGAACGGTCGCGGACCACGAATTCCAGCGGATCGCATCAGTAAGAGATGGTGAGTTTGAGGAGTCGTTTGCAGCGGCAGCGGGCGGCCGCAAATCCGAGAAAGGCCAGGGCGCATGTCCCCTGTGGAAATGCCCCGTCCGCCAACTCCGGTGCGCCGCCGCTACCGAGTCGGGGCAGGCTCTTCCCCGGGCCCGGTGCCGGTGCGGTCGCGGCGCGGCGGATTCGCGTCACACCGCGGGCCGCATCGGGGACAGAACACCGGCCGTCTGGTTCAATGGGGCCATGGCCAGCCTCAATGACACCGCGACGGGTCGCAGCGACCTCGAGCCGTTCTGGCCGTCCCGGCAGGCGCACGCCTTCGACCTTCTGTGTTGCCACGCGCACTGAGCGCGGGCCCGCACCTCTCGCACCGACGCCGCTGACCGGCGCCGCACGCCTTGCCCGCGCGCACGACGTCCCCCGACGCCCCTCCGCGCGAAAGCTGACCGTGATGACGAACGTCCGTACCCTGACCGCCCCTTCCCCGACCGCCGCCTGCTCGGCCGGTACGAGCACCAGATAGCCGACCATCGGTGGC